>JBBQAD010000129.1:0-8488 GCA_038315885.1 Fibrobacteria bacterium
AGATTGGGCGTTGCCTCTTGTGAATGATCTAAAAAATCAGTGGTACGTGCAATTTTTTAGATGTGAAACAAAAAAACTTTTCAAAATTACCTTCATGAAAGGTGTATTGATAAACACCCTACTTTACAGCTTAATTATAATGAGTTTGGCCAATGGAATTTCTGCAGACAAGCAGGCTCTATCTGAGTATAACTCTGCCCAATGGCAAGCCCTGGATGAACAAGATATCAAAAAGGTTGTCGAAAGCAAAAATCACAGAAATTCAAGCGAAGAAATTTGGAACAATGCAAACACGAATGTGTTACAGACAAGCAGTCAAATTTCGCGCTTTGACAAAGCCTTGCCGCTTATCTCAGATTCGGTATGGGGTAAAACGAAGAAGACTGAAGCGTTTTTTTCTCGACAAGACAGCCTTTTTATCATTGCCTCCAGCGGAGAACCGCGATTTGAAGAACAGAGGATCTCTTGCGAAAAAATATTGTTACAGGAGGGAAAGGCGACCCTTGACTATCTGGTGGAACATCGATTAAAAGATCAGACGCCTCGCCGCCGACACTATGTCGAAGGTCTTTTTTCGAAGATGTCAGATTCAGGAAAAGTTTCAGCGCCTAGAGAAGTATTGATTGCGGCTTTACCCAAGGTCGCAGACTCCACCCTGACTTTCTTATTGTATATCGCTTCAAAAATGGGAGATACATCTTTACAAGCGCAAGCACCGGCTTATTTGTATCACGACAGTCTAGCTGTACGGTTGATGGCGATTAGAATTTTGGGAAGCTATCCGAATCGACAAAATGAAGCCTTGTTGATCAAAAATTTAGCGTCCAAAAAAGGTTTAGAACTGTTTCAATACTTGTGGGCCTTGGAACAAATGACTCCTATTCAAAATTGGAAATCGGTAATTTTTGCAATGGGAGATAAACGTATCATTAACCGAAATGCCGCGCGGTCGATAATTGGTAAACAGTCGCTAAGTTGGAAAACCTTGGAAGCAAGCATACCAAAGCGTCCCACTCAAGATGAGTTGCGGGAATGGATTTTATTAGCCTTGGATATCAAAGGCCCAGGCAGCATGGAGTTTATTAGCGCAAGCCGAAAAAAGTTCAATGAAGAAGAACTGGGCTTTCTTTCCAGCAGGATTCGTGGCGATGCTTCTTTTGCAAAACGGGCTACAAAGCTTTTAGAGAAATAGTAAAATCTTGTCGCTGAGATAAAATAGTGAAATCGAAAGCTCGATTTGGGTACTGCGCACGGAGCTGTCCCCACTATCATTGTAACGCATGAATCCCCCTGCTAGAATGGTAGAGAGTTCCACATTGAAATTAAGACCTGCGGGAATCTGGGGAAAAGGCCGCCAGTATTTACCGATTCCCACCGCTATTAAGGGGTGGAATTGTCCGATTTCATCACCCAAAAATGAGTTAATGAATACATCGACTTGATCGGGATTGCGATACATTCCCACGTGAAATTGCAGATATTCAGAATTTAAGGTGGCATCATCGTCTTGCTCAGAAAGCCAAAGTCTTCTGACTTGAATCCCGAATTCAACCAAACGGTCTAAAGGACTTAAGGAGCGAAATAAATCGCCTCGAATTCGCAGACCCGTTTGCCAATATTGATGGAAATTTCGAGAATACTCAATGTATATCTCTTTATGAAGATTAATTCCTGCGGCAAAGATATTGGGACTCGAGTTAATCGGTTTTTTAGCATCCCATATTTCTTGTGCATTAACTTTTGAAGCCAACAAAATGACCAAAAAAATTAAGGGCCAAATGCCATAGCTGGCTGCTTTAACGCGATCTAGTCGGAATCTCGGATTATTAATGATATGATTTAAAAATAGGAGAAGTGAAGAATGGAGTTGCACTCCCTTAGTCTACAATGATTTGACTAAGGAGGCTCTATGATTTTGGTTTGCTTGCTGCTGTTCTTCCAATTCTGCCAGAGAATGAATACCCTGAGCTTGCATGGCCAAAAGCAATTCTTTGTTCATGCGATGGATGGCATTCCAGCGATAGGCGAGAACAGTGTAACACTGAACAGCATCAGCACCGGCTTGTAACAACGCAAAAACCTTTTCACCATGGTCTATACCTCCGCTGGCCATAATGGACAGGTGGGGAAGTTGTTTTTTGATAAACCGAACTGCGGGCAAAGTGTTCTTGTAGAGAATTCGGCCCGATAGACCGCCGAGTCCACCCCCTGCAGTGACTGCCTGTAATTCTTCTGGAGCGGTATTCATTCTCAGAAATTTGGCCTTCTCACCTGGGAAGGTATTGAAGAGTACCACACCGGTGATTCCGACATCGGAAATGATGGCGAGTGTTTCATCTAATTGTTTGGCTCCCATGTCGGGAGAAAGTTTGGCAAATACCGCCTTGCGTGGGGCGAGACCACGGCGCACTTCCATAATTTCTTGGAGTAACAGTCGTAAAAAGGCATAATGACTATCAAGGCGTTCGGTGCCAGTGTTGGGGCAACTGACATTGACTTCGACATAGTCTGCAGCGCGGTAGGCTCTTCTAAAAGTAGCCAGTACATCTCTTATTTTTTCATCTTCTGTTCTTAACTCGGGGCTCTCAGCCACGGAGATTCCTAAGGCGAGTTTACTCTTGTGGCAGGCACCCAATACTTGATCGACCTCTTTAGCGATTGCCTCGATTCCGGGATTGTTCAATCCCATTGCATTATGCATCGCCTTGTCATAGGGTAAGAGACGCACCCGAGGCCTGAATGCGTTGCCTTCACGTGCAGACTGAGTTGCTGAGCCGACACTAATCCCCCCAAAGCCTAATGCAGCAAAATGGGCAAGACCTTGAGCATATTTATTTCCACCTGCAGCTAAAATAATGGGGCTTCCCAATGTAATGGGTAGGCTGCGATCTGAAAATTTCAAATTGCATTCGAGCGAGGGGTGAGGGTAATTGCGAAGAAGCGGTTGGTCTTTGAATTTTGCCAATTTGGGAAGCATCTCATGTCGCCATTCGGCATTGGGAATGCAGCGTTTGAGCATTTCCAATAGAGTGTCACCCATTGTGATTTTGGGATCCGGCTCATGGGCATTTTTAGACAGTGTTTCGATTTTAGCCGTTTCGGGCATAGTCACATTCCGCTAATTAAACCTGAATTATTTCGAAGTTTTAAATGGCAAGTCTGCAGTTTATTAAACCGTGTTTCGAGTTGACCTGCACTAATTTTGGGGATAAAAATCATTTTATAATATCTCAAAGATACAATCCTAATCTGGGCGATGTATAAAAGTGTCTGATTCTACAGCGGTTTTGGCTATTCTAGACCTATTTCTGGTCATTTTTCTTTTTTAAGGTAAGAATTTCAATTCACTACTATTTTTGCTTGGATGGCTAAAGTATTGCGTACCAGTGAAACCCCTAATCCCTTAGCACTGAAATTTCATTTGGACTGTGCGATTTTACTGCGGGGATCAAAAAATTTTCCCGCTGCTCAAAGTGCAGCTTCAGACATTTTGGCTCAAAAATTATTCCAAATTCCCCATGTGACATCGGTGTTCTTTGTGGGTTCAGTTGTAACTATCAATAAAGAAGAACAGAGTAATTGGGACGAATTGATAGTACCCGTCGCAGATGTAATCGAAGAATATGCTAAGCCCGATGAGGGCACAAGACCAGCAGCAGAGGGTAATTCAGGAGCCGCAACGAACAGTAGAGCTCAAGAGAACCAGGCTACGATGGCCAAGGGTGATTATAATGCTGAACCTGGTAGCGAGATCGGTTCGGGTGAAGCAATCGAAATTCCCCAAGATTTCTTTTCTTTAAACAAAGAAGATCAGTTTGCCCATGTTAACAGAATATTTGATGAGATGGTGCGGCCCGGTCTTGCGGGTGATGGGGGAGGCCTGGCCCTTTTAGATATTCAAGACAGAGTGGTTAAAGTGAATTATCAGGGAGCCTGTGGCTCCTGTCCCAGTTCGACTGAAGGAACATTGAGCTATATCGAGAATGCGCTGCGGCAAAAAGCTCATCCTGATTTATGTGTCAGTGTCGAAAGCGAGCCGAGCTGGCCCGCTGTTAACTAGCAGCCTATAATTACAAAATTAGTGCTACACCCAAAAAAGAGTTAAAGAAGACACTAAAAACGGTTTAGCGCAGAACCCGCTTTGAACCATTCGATTTGTTCTGCATTAAATGTATGCATCACTTCAAAGCAATTTTCTCCACCCTCGGCGTGCTTTACCACCATGGTTAGGTTTTTTCCAGGAGAGAAGGAATTCAGCCCTATGATACTGATACGATCGGCCTCTAAAATTTTATCATAATCATCTGGATTGGAAAATCGTAAGGGTAGCAGACCCTGTTTCTTCAAATTGGTTTCATGAATGCGAGCTATCGAGCGGGTAATAACAGCACGACAACCTAAAAACCGAGGACTCATGGCTGCATGTTCACGCGAGCTGCCTTCACCGTAATTTTCATCACCAATAGCAACCCAGCCTAAACCACGGGACTTATAGTCGCGCGCAATGTCAGCAAACGGTATTTCTTCTTCACCCGTGATGGCATTTTTCCCCTTGCCAGCATTGCCCGAAAAGGCATTTACAGCACCGAGAAACATATTGTTGGAAATGTTATCAAGATGGCCGCGGTATTTAAGCCACTTGCCTGCCGGTGAAATATGGTCAGTAGTACACTTGCCCTGTGCTTTTACAAGAATTGGCAGGTTTATAATATCCTTTCCATCCCATTTTGCAAAAGGTGCCAGCAATTGTAAACGATCGCTCTTTTCATCCACCCTTAATTCTACAGAAGAACCATCTGTTGCAGGCGGGATTAATCCGTGATCATTAAATTGGAATCCTTTGGAGGGGAGGGCATCAGCTATAGGGGCTGCAAGGCTAAACAATTGACCGTCGGACCCTTTTACCTTGTCGGTTAAGGGGTTAAACGTAATACTACCTGCCAAAGACATGGCTGTTACTATTTCGGGGCTTCCAATAAAAGCCAAAGTGGATACATTCCCATCATTTCTGCCCTTGAAATTTCTATTAAACGAAGTGATGATACTGTTACTCTTGCCATCGCTATTATCACGGCGTTTCCATTGACCGATACAGGGCCCACAGGCATTGGCCATCACTTCAGCCCCAAATTCCCTCAGAGTATCTAGATAACCATCGCGTTGGGTGGTATCAAAAACCTGATCCGAACCGGGGCTGACAAAAAATTGGGCCTGAGTTTTAATGCCCTTTTCTAAGGCTTGCTTAGCAACGGAGGCAGCTCTTCCGATATCTTCATAAGAAGAGTTTGTGCAAGAGCCAATCAATGCGGCAGTCAGTTCGGGATATTTTTCTCGTTTTGCTTCAGCTGCTAACGCTGAAATAGGGCGGGCCTTATCAGGGCTATGAGGCCCGACAACATAAGGCTCAAGGCTATCCAAATCAATTTCGATTACTTCATCATAATACTGAGTGGGATTCTGTAACACCTCAGCATCTGCACACAATTCGTTAACATGCTTTTCGGCCAGGTCAGCAATATCGGCCCGACGAGTAGCCCTTAAATAAGCTCCCATTGCCTTGTGATAGGGAAACAGTGAGCAGGTTGCACCTAGTTCCGCTCCCATATTGGTTACAGTCGCTTGGGCAGTACAGGAGAGACTTTCAACTCCGGGACCGAAGTACTCGATCACTTTGTTGGTACCACCTTTGACTGTTAATATCTCCAGAAGTTTTAAAATGATGTCTTTGCCTGAAGTCCAACCGTTCAGCTTCCCCTTCAAGTGAACTCCGGTGATTTTTGGATAGAGAACTTCCCAGGGCATTCCCACCATTACATCGACAGCATCTGCGCCACCCACTCCTACAGCCATCATTCCGAGTCCACCGGCATTGGGCGTGTGTGAATCAGTTCCCAACATCATGCCTCCGGGAAAAGCATAATTTTCGAGGACGACTTGATGAATGATGCCGGAGCCGGGCTTCCAAAATCCCATTCCATATTTTTTGGCTGCCGAGCTCAAGAAGTCAAACACTTCTTGATTTGTAACAGTGGCATTGGCCATATCTTTGCCTGCGCCCTCATAGGCTACAATAAGATGATCACAATGCACGGTCGTCGGCACGGCTACATTTTTTTTCTGAGCTTGTATAAATTGAAGAATAGCCATCTGGGCGGTGGCGTCTTGCATGGCCACCCGATCGGGACGCAGAAGTACAAAGGAAGATCCGCGTTGTAATTTCTCTTGGTTTGCCGAATCTAAATGGGACCAAATAATTTTTTCTGTTAATGTCAGAGGCTGTCCCAGAGTCTTGCGGGCATAGTTGTGTTTCAGCGCCAAGTTAGCGTAAAGCTCTGCAATATTGATTGTGTGTGTGAGTGGATTGCTCATCTGAACTTCTCCCGGTCGTGCTTGTAAGTCATGTAGCCAGCTGTGCCAAAGTTTTTAATTGCTTGGCACTTGGGCAACGTGGTACTTCGTTTTTGATTCTTTAAGTAAAACTTAAACAGTAAATTTTATGAAACATAGCTGCAATCATGCTTATTTAGGAGCTTGTGCATCGAGCCAAATTCGGCATTTTTCTTCCCAAACTTCAAAATCTCCTCCTTGCTCCAAAGTGGCCACCATTTCGTCACCATGTACTAGGCTGATTTTGGCATCGAGTTTGACTTTCCCCTGAAAGTGGGGAATCTCCTTCTCGTGTTCGATGGCAGCCAGAGCTTCGGCCTCGACATCTGCTACGCTGCGTGTGGCATCCTTTACAAGGGCATCTGCACTTAATTCAGACCCGCTTAAGGAATGAACCAGTTCAAAAAAAGTTTGAGAATTTCCTGGTTGCCAATAAAACTTAGCCAGGTCGGGCCCAACTTTGGGATTGTCACACAGATGCCCGTCACGATTTTTGAAGAAATGTCGAGTATGGGCTACTGCCATCTGTGCTAAAACGTAACCATGATAATAAGCGGAGGATTCACCTGCCAGTAAATGGGGTACAGACAAAATAGGCCTTACTCCCCGTTTTAAAAATTGCAGCTCAGATTCGATTCTACGCAGGCTGCGCATGATGTTGTGTGAAGTCAGTTCTGTTTCTGGCATTTCGTAGATAGCTTTTTCAGCATAACAAACAGAGAGCATCGCTCTGATTTGGAATGCAATATAGGGTTGTTTGCGTACAATATTTTTGAGAATCAATTCTTTGGGAATATGATTTCCCTGTGTATCTCTGGCATAACGGCTTTGCCAATCTGCATCTTCAATCAAACTGTCGAGAAACATGGATTGTGTCTCAGCAAAGGCTACAGAGGTCGGAGCATATTCTTGGGAGAAACAAGGCGCAGGCATATCAATATTACTGAAATGAGCGGCGTGGCCACCTTCGTGAAATAAAGTCTCAAGCGCGCGATGTCCGCTGCCGCGTTGACCGGGAATGGCATTCGATGTGAAGTTGATGGTGGCTGGTGAAAATTGATTTTGTTTTCGATAGGCCGGAATGGGACCGTGCATAAATCCATTTTCGTATTTTCCCGGTCTATCCAGTAAGTCTAATTGAAGTGTAGCACCTCGATAGGCAATTCCTAAGGCTGCAAAGGAATTTCCCCAGCGGTGAAGGGCACTAGAGAATTGAAAGTAGGGATCCATCTGAGCGATTAAGTCACCACTAGTGAGAAAGCCGAAATTATGGGCCTCTCTGGCCATCACGCCATGCTGTTTTTCTAATTCATCTACTGCCTGTTCCGCAGCATCCGAAGTTTTTTTACGGAGATCATCGAGTATATCAAAGAGTTTATCCTTACTGAAGCCTTCGTTGACTTGGACCCGATAGTCGTAGTAATCGGCATAGCCCAGGCTGCGTGCTAGGCGATTGCGCTCTTTCACAATTTCGAGAAAGCCATTTTCTAAGACATAGTTTTCAATGGAGGCCAAGGCTTCAAAGGCATTGCGACGTTCCGCTTCTGTACTTGCTGTTCGCAGCAAGAGACTTAGCTTTACCGAGCTACATGCCTGAAAATTGCCAGTCAATGGATGGCGCATTCCCAATTTCATTGTGCCGCGTGCTTCTGACAATTTCCCTTCCATGTTAACAATCTTGTCTTTTAGGGCTTGTGCATCGGGACTCTCGATAGCATGGGCTTGAAAAAAACGCAGCCAAGCTTCTAAAGCTTGCTTTTTCTCAGGGGAATGTTGCAGGTCTTGGCGAGCGAGTTCTTCGCGAATTTTTGGAGCCTGACTTTTGCCCACAAACTGGAGATAGGCTAACTCTTTTATTTCGAAGTCGTCACTCTTTGTTCCACTTAAACCCATTTTGGAATTCCAAAAAGCATTCTCTTTCTCGGTGTGAACCTGTAAATAACGTTCATTGATTTCTTCGAGAAGGGACATGGAATGACTCCTGTAATGCAAACTCATGGATTTCAATTTAACCTGTGCATCTAGCACTGGGTCTTAAGCTATTGGGTAAGATAGCCTTGTGTGATTAGCTTTGTAGACTTTTTTCATGTTAACAGTTAGG
>JBBQAD010000340.1:0-4505 GCA_038315885.1 Fibrobacteria bacterium
TAATACACCGAAGAGTCTGGCCATTCAAAAAAATATGAAAGCCAAACAAACACCTACAAAACCTTTTGAATCCGCCGCAATGCCTCTTCGACATTCTCCCGCATTGCAAATGCGCTCAAGCGAAAATACCCCTCACCACAATACCCAAAACCCGAACCCGGAGTACCCACCACATGCGCCTCGGTTAACAGCTTATCAAAAAAGTCCCAAGACTTCGTCGACTCCGGAGTCTTCAGCCAAATATACGGTGCATTAATCCCACCATGAACCTGTAAGCCAGCTACACTTAAAGCTTCCCGAATCAACCGCGCATTTTCCATGTAGTAGGCAATGTTACTCTCTATTGCCCTTCTACCCTCCGCTGAAAATACCGCCGCCGCCGCTTTCTGAACAGGATAACTAACCCCATTAAATTTGGTATTATGTCGGCGGTTCCAAAGTGAGTGAACCGAAACTAACTCTCCCTTATCATTTTTTAGCTGTAAGTCCTTAGGAACAACGGTATACGCACATCGAACTCCAGTAAAACCCGCAGTCTTACTAAAGCTTCTAAATTCAATCGCTACTTCCCGGGCACCAGCAATTTCAAAAATGGAATGAACCTGATCTTGTTCAGTGATAAAGGCTTCATAAGCTGCATCAAAGAGAATAACAGAGCCATTTTGTTTGGCCCAATTGACCCACTTAGTTAAGGTTTCGCGGCTCATCACTGCACCCGTTGGATTATTCGGTGAACAGAGATACACTATGTCTGCTTTGGTCTCAGGTATGGGAGGATTGAAGCCATTTTCAGCCGTCGTAGGAAGATAGACAAAGCCCTGATAGCGTCCCTTCTCATCAGCTACTCCGCTTCGACCTGCCATGACATTGGTGTCGACATACACGGGATAAACCGGGTCTGTAATCGCAATCACATTATCACTCGCAAAAATTTCCTGGATATTGCCAGTGTCACACTTCGAACCATCGCTCACAAAAATTTCATCTGCTGAAACCTCTGCTCCCTGGCTACGAAAGTGGGCTTCTATCGAGTCCCGCAAAAAGGCATAGCCCTGCTCCGGCCCATATCCCTTAAAGGTAGAGGCATTACTCATTTCATCCACAGCTTCGTGCATGGCCTTTAAAATGGGTTCAGGCAAAGGAAGCACCACATCGCCTATTCCCATGCGAATAATTTTTGCGTCGGGATGGATTTTTGCGAACTCTGCGACACGGCGGCTGATTTCAGGAAAAAGGTAGCCTGCTTGTAATTTTTGAAAGTGACTGTTGATCTTTGCCATTTTATCTCAATTCCCTTCGTAACTTGGTCGCTAAATTTATAAAAAACAATGAATTAGATACCCTTCAGACAAGCGAATGGTTTCATTGCGAACATGGAGTTTAGCCGCAAGATTTGCTGATCTTTTAGAAAGATCGGAGAAGTCTCCACAGAAAGTTGCTGTCTTTGCATACTAAAAAAACGTAAAATACTAGAAAAAGGGGTGAATCCATTATGACAGCAGATTCCACCAACTTTCGCAGCATTATTGAGGGAGATAGGGCCAAGAAAACCATTGCATCGTGGAGTGGTACTTGCCTTGAATACTTAGAAATCATCAAGTCGCATCCCGATTATGCTATGAGTGCTCCCGGGCGAATTTACAACATGATTGTCAGTGAAGGTTTCAAACGAGTCGAAAGTAAAAACAGCCTTCCTGGTTACGAAGATTTAACCCAATATGATTTCTTTAAGGATCAAATTTTTGGCATCGATGAACCCTTGCATGATTTGGTGAAATTTTTTCATGCTGGTGCGCGACGAACAGAAACCGGAAAACGAATTTTAATCCTGGTTGGTCCGGTGAGCTCAGGAAAAAGTTCGATATCCAGTCTGCTCAAAAAAAAGCTAGAGACCTACTCGCATACGCTTCCACTCTATGCTATTGATGGTTGTCCCATCAACGAAGAGCCTCTGCATTTAATTCCTCGCACAGACAGACCAAAATGGGAAGAATTATTAGGGGTAAAAATTGAAGGTGATCTTTGTCCTATTTGCCGGCACCGACTCTTAAGCACACCCGAGTTCAGGGATGATAAAGAAAGCGTGCTTTGGGAAGAAATGCCGGTGAAACAAATTACCCTGTCTGAACGGGCAAGACGAGGAATCGGAACCTTTCAGCCCAGCGATCCAAAGAATCAGGATATCTCTGAGTTGATTGGCCATGTAGATTTTTCCAAAATAACCGAATATGGTGAAACAGACCCTCGTGCCTATAATCTTGATGGAGAACTTGAAATCAGTAACCGAGGACTGATTGAATACATCGAAATTTTAAAATGTGACATCAAGTTTCATTATGTACTTATCACTGCGGCTCAGGAACAACTAATCAAGGCCCCTGGCTTCCCTCAGATTTATACCGATTTAGTGATTCTGTCGCATACGAACCAGACTGAATTCGATAAGTTTAAGAGTAACAAAGAAAATGAAGCACTCCATGACCGAATGTATCCCATCTTTGTTCCTTATTGTTTGAAACTCGATGAAGAGGTCAAGATCTATAAGAAGATGATCGCTTCTTCCCAGTTTGCAAAAATGGATATTGCCCCTTATACCTATGAAGTGGCTGCCATGTTTGCCATTTTAACGCGACTTAGCGAAAGCAATCTCTGTCCCGATTTGATAAAAAAAATGAGGTATTACAACGGCGAAGCCGTGATGGAGCAGGAAAAAGATCCCGTCAATGTAAAAGGCTTGCGTCAAGAAGGTAGACATAAAGGTGAGGGCATGTTTGGTATATCTCCTCGCTTTGTGGTCAATGCCATCAATGTAGCCCTTTCAGAAAAAGAAGCGGAAGGCGGCATCATGCCGCTGGATATCATTCGCGCCCTACGAAATAATTTTGGACATCATATTGGATTCACTGAAGAAGAAGCCGATCGTTACATGCGTCTACTTATGGCCGACAAGAGCAGCGTTAATGCCGAGTACCGCGAGTTTGCGAAAAAAGAGGTAAACCGAGCTTTCTTGTTTGCCTATGAAGATCAGGCCCAAGCCCTCTTTGATAACTACATCAAACATACCACTGCCTTCTGCCTAAAGAAAAAACTGGTAGACCAGGTGACCGGTGAAGAACAGGAACCCGAAGAGAAACTCATGCGGTCCATCGAAGAAATGATCGGAGTATCCGATAATGCGAAAAGAGAATTTAGACAGGGAATCTTTGTATTTAAAAGCGATACATTAGAACATGGCCGCAAGTTTAATTTTAAGAGTTATCAACCCTTAAATGAAGCAATTGAACGAAAATTGATGGCAGACCTGAAAAATGTAGTCAGTTTAACCATTGCCGACCCTGCCAAGAAGGATCCCAAGACCCAAAAACGCCGTCAGGATGCCTTTTCATCCTTAAGCAGTAAAGGTTACACAGAGCAGGCTGCAGAACGGCTTTTGCAATATGTCGGAGAAATACTGCGCAAAGAAGAATAAAAGAATAACGAAACACAAACTTTTCTTTAGCCTCTCCCATTGTTAACATCGGAAGCCAAAGATGACGGTTAAAGAACTCGATTGGGACTCCTCAAAGCGCGGGCAAGAAGATGTTGCTCGGCATCAAAAGAAAATCAAGCAGAGTCTGCGCGAAAATATTCAAGACATCATTTCTGAAGAATCCATCATTACCCGCAAAAAGGGACAGACGGTAAAAGTTCCCATCCGAGGAATTAAGAGTTACCAGTTTATCCATGGCAAACGTAAAGGGCAGGGTGGGGGACAGTACGGATTGGGTCACGGTTCCGGTAAAAAGGGTGATGTCATCGGTCGCCGCCGTGTTCCTGGCCAAGGTCAACCCGGTGATGGAGAGGGAGAAAAAGGATCCCGGCCCGCTGATTATAAGGGAGAGGATTATCTAGAAACTGAAATCGAAATCGACGAATTAATTGAAATGATGATGGAAGATCTACAGCTTCCTGATTTGCGTAAAAAAGAAATCGCTGAAACTGCCATTCCTATCGGTTGGACTTTTGAAAACGTTGAAAAACATGGAATAAAACCCAATTTAGACCGTCGACGAAGCTTGAAAGAATCCATCAAACGCTCTGCTGATTGGATCAAAAAATTAAGTCAGGAAGCCAGTGTTACAACTGAATTGGCCCAAAAGGCTTTTAATAAAGCTCGGGGTAACTATCAAAAAGCGCTGACACTTCTACGCGATCCAACAGAAAAAGCCAAATTGGAAAGCAATACTGAAGGCGCCAATTTTAAACCCTATTTAGCCAATCAAGATTTGCGTTACCGGGTAATTAAAGAAGATGTCGAGTTTCATAGCAATGCAGTGATACTGGCGATGATGGATGTATCCGGCTCCATGACCCGTCAAAAAAAATATTTAGCGCGTAGCTTTTTCTTCTGGATGGTGGAATTTTTAAAACACAAATACCGCAATGTTGAAATCCGTTTTATTGCTCATACCACCGAGGCAAAGTTGGTCGACGAGAATGAATTTTTTCATAAAGGAGAATCAGGG
>JBBQAD010000275.1:0-5473 GCA_038315885.1 Fibrobacteria bacterium
AGCTGAATAAGTATTAAGCTTCGGGTGATCCAATTTGTAAGCGTCCAAGGTTTGGTGAATATGAGTCAGTCGGCCAGAACCGGGGGGAGAGGAAATTAATCCCTCTGTATCAATTAAATCTGCATAGACTAAGTAATGAACGAGTGATTGATAATCGTCGGGGTCGCTACCCCCAATATCCGTTGAAACAATGACACGAGGCTTAGCCGCAAAAGTTACCAAGGTACTCAATAGAATTACAGTTAAATATAAATACAGTCTCATTAATTAACCTTTCAGGAAGTGAAGATGCCTGTATGCTACAGCCTTTTACAAGCAGACACTGTAATCCGAAAAAGTTCGGATTACAGTGTACGAGTCTGTATTACATTACAGACTGTGTTATTTACTTCTGGTAAGGTAGGAAGACAAGTTTAGAAAACCGATGGTTTTAGAGATATAAAGGGTAATAGTGTGTTCAAAGGGATCAAACATTATTAGGGACAATTTTCTACCCTGCGGAGGTTTTTATTGGTACTTACCGCTGCATAACACCAATACAAACTCCTTACGGCATTGCCTCACCATAACTGCTCCTTAAAAATTCCCGGTGCCTCAACTTTCGCTAGCAAAGCCGTCAAAAGAGGTCGCTTGAACTTGCGCCTATGATCGATGTCCCCCGAAAGCATGCAGTGTCGACGCAGTCCGTGGACCGAATAATCCCTTTCGATATCGAGGCTGGGTTGGTCAAGGCCTAAGCATCGCTCCCAGCATCTTCACTTGACGTGATTTGGCAGAGTTGGCAAGAGGAGATGAGAAAAAAAATCCCCCCCAAACCCAAAAGGAGGAGCATGAGAGAGCGCTTCTTCAGTCGAGGTACTTGAGCCTCAGAATGCCGTTATGGTTTTTGACCGTTTCGGGTAAGTTGAAAGATGCGCCTGGAGCCTTAGCCCGATGCGTCCAAATCATTTTCCCGCTCAAGTCGTAAATGGCCACACCCTGCATTCCAGAGGGCAATATGAATTCGCGATCACCCTGTGAAGAAGGGCTTAGCAACAGACTTGTAGCGGCTGTCTCTTTAGCTAAAACCTTGGTGATAGTGATGAAATTCAGGTTGAAATCACCACCAGAAATGTAAACGCGCATCACTTGCTGGCCAACCGAAAGGCTGACGCTTTTATTCAGAGTGGTCCATTTCTGGGTACCTCCGGTATTAGAAACGCTTAGGCTGCCGGTTTTGTCGCTGCCACCGAATTCTACGCGGAATGCACCACCGTATCTATCGGAGGCCACCCGGGCGGCGAGATTGTGAGTACCAGCCGAGGCCACGTTTACTGTATACTCCAGCCATTCGCCCGGTTTCGTCCAGCCCACATTGTATCCGGCCTCATTGGATGATTCCAGATCCACGCCGGTGGAGCGATAGGCGCCGCCATTGTTGGAGGCATCCACATCGCTAAATGCCACGCCTTGACCGCCATTATCAAAGTCCTCGGCTTGGATGGTGCCAGGAATTGCAAACGGGGAGCCTTTGAAGGGTGACTGGGTTGAGGGGTTAGGTGGCGGTGGAGGAGGTGGGGGCGTACCGCCGTTGGCCTGTAAACAGCGATCCATTCGACTTTGCCAATGACGAAGGTATTGTGTTCGCCATCTATTTACTGAGCCTGCGTCCGAAACGCGATTATCACTTATATCCGTCCAATACCGGCTGCCGTGCGAGGTGCTTTTATACTTCCCTCCCCAGGAATCTGAAGTGGGATTGTCATGATTTCCAACACCGCCCACAAGAGGCGATATCAAATAGAGAACGGAAGGGGTGTCACCCATTTTAATGTCTGTTTTTTTTGAATTGAAAAAGTTTCCTAAGGCACCATGCCCTTTAACGTGCTGGGCCACAAAGCTGCTATTTCCTAAATCGCCGCTTTGTGTACCACCCTCATACATGCCTCGAAAGGTGAAGTCACTTTCTATAAACCAAAGATCAGTGTGTTTATTGTATACATAATCGCGACTGGCAGGGTCTAGAGTGGTATTCGTAGATCCAATTGAATATACACGAATCTTAGATTTGATATCGGGAGCGTCATGAAGTGCTTGAGCTAAATCCGTAATACTGCCCCAAACAAGTACATAAAGTGGTCTGGAATCTGATTTACGAGCTGCATTTACAATCAAACGTGAGCCATTGGTACTCCTGCTGCTGCTCGGTGCGCCGGCGTTTATAGCCCCTTGCACTGAAACCGATTTCAACTGGTCGTAGCTAGGGTACGCCCCATAAGTCTGAAGCTTCGGGTAATCTGATTTGTAGGCGTCCAAGGTTTGATGAATTTGAGCTAGTCGGCCTGGACCACCCGGGGGAGTAGAAATTAAACCTTCTGTATCAAATAAATCAGCGTAGACTAAATAATGGGCGAGTGACTGAAAATCATCAGGGTCACCTCCAATATCCGTTGAAATTATGACTCGTGGCTTAGCCGCAAAAGTTACAAAAGCACTCACTAGAATTATAGTGAAATATAAATACAGTCCCATTAATTAACCTTTCAGGAAGTGAAGATGCCTGTATGCTACAGCCTTTTACAAGCAGACAATGCAATCCGAAAAAGTTCGGGTTGCTGAGTACGACGCTGTATTACATTACAGACAGTGTTGGTTACTTCTGGAATGTAGAGAAACAAGTTTAGAAGGCCAATATTTTTAGAGCTATAAATGGCACAGGTCTGATCAAAGGGATCAAACATTAATACGGACAATTTTCTACCCTTCGGAGTTTTTTATTGGTAGTTATCCGCGATCAAAGCAATCAACAAAAGTTCTAGAGACTCGTTTTTCTTTGGATTAAACGAGAACTTGTAGCAATATATCCGCGAGAACTCAAAGCAACCGGAATATCGTTCAACAGGGAGTGTGCCAATAGATAACCATTTTTCTCATCATCCGGAGTCACTACTGTAAGCCCTCGGTGAAAATAAGATGCATCGTTGTCGACACTGACAAGCGAGACATCTTGGGGAACCGACATGCCCTTTTGGGAAATTAGATCAAGCGCTGCGCTCGCCATTTCATCTTCGTTAAAGAGCAACAATGTATTAGGACAGAATCCTTGAGTTTGAAGCAGTAGCGGTTGAGTTGTTACTTGGGTAATTTTATGTATTTCTTCAATTGGTACTTTACGGTATTTGCTCATTCGAACTACGATAGACTCTTCGTTAAAATTGTATTTGGTTTTGTATATCGATTGAAAATCGGCACTAGTCTCTGAGCGAAAATGAATAATGTAACTCAGGTTTATTCCCCTCCCGAACTTATCGAGTTCGGGAAAAAGACGCAGGCAATCTATAATTTCTTTTCCTGGGATATTTTGCCAAGCACTAACAATAAAAATAACCTGAGTAAATCCCTTTTGTACAATAAAATTGGCCAATATTCGCTGGCTCATTGTGTTTGTGTGACTAATGCTGGCGAAACGGTAATTGGGAGCTTTAATAAAGGCGTCTTTCGTAATAAATAATACGGAGGGCAATGGTGATTTATGTGCTTCTAAGCGGCATAGTGATTTATGAACTGCATCACAGTCCAAAACGGAAACAAGCCCATTATCTGAACCACAAAAAATTAAGCCCACGGGTTTGATGGCCCCACGATTAAAATCGGCCACCAAGAGAGGCAGATTCTTCACAGATTCATACGAAATTCGACAATTGTTTTTTATTAACTCATTTTCCATTTGTACAAAAAGTTCCCGATACGGGCTGTTAGTATATATCGAACGAAGGTCATGAACAGTATTCTGGGTAAAAAAAAGAATTTCAGTTTTTTCTTTGTGCGTCTCAGCAGAGAGAAATCTACCTACTTTCCAAGTTCTTCCGATTTGAGTTGCCAATCCGTTTTGTCTTAATCGCTGATAGGTACGGCGAATATCTACCTGCGAGATACTATAATTCAAGCGCAGGTTTTTCTGAAGAGGGAGTGGATCATTCACTTTCAGTTTACCATGGATGATTAACGATACGATTTCATCATACAGCCTATCGCATGTAGTGGCCGATGGAGTGTCTTTAGCTTCTAGAGTATTTGTCGGGGGTAAATAGGTTCCTTTACCTTGGATTCGCAACACTTGGCCCGAATGGCTAAAGCGATTCATCGCCCGCCTAACGCTTATTTCAGAAACAGAGCTGTGCAGTGCCACCTCTTTATCGGTGGGTAATTTGTCCCCAGGTTTACCATTTTCGATAAGCTTGGAGATATAGTGCTGCAATTTATTTGATAGTATTCCCACAGAGTCAACCTATACAAAACCCAATTTTTAGACATCATGATTCTTCGCTGCGCCATTTTGAGGAACCTTATTTAAGGAAATTGGCCTCCTTGTGACCAGACGGCAATCTTTGCGCAGCCATAATGGCCGGCGGTCTGGGGGTATCTTAGAACCGGTCATTGATAATAAGTTTTGCTCATTGAGTAGCCAGAGGGATTGTCTTTGATATTTCGACCTAAAATTGAATAGTGCAAAGTCTTTTTCCCTTGTACCAAGCCCTTTTTCTGCAGCGAAAGAATTCTTATTGTTGAAGAATTAAATTCATATACTCCAATATCTGGAGCTTTGTTACTAAAAACAGGATTTTCTATTCCCAATGAACTTCCTGCATTCACTAAATTTCCGCTAGCACTCTTGGATGTATACCACTCTTCGACTTGACCTTCTCTCTTCCAATCGGCCTTGGCATTGAGGTTTTGATCCCAAGTACCAGGCCATTGGTTCATATTTAATGAGCTATTGCTATAGATATTATTTCGAACTACCAGGTTTTCGATTTTGAACATCGGTCGGGGATCCCCCCAAGTGGCATTATCGATAAGGGCAACCGTTCGATTGGTCCGCTTTTTCACCTCGTCACTGACTTCAATTACATTATTCTGAATAAGTAATCCATTGATGTTGTTCTTAAGTCCAACAATGGACCAGTCTGGCTCACCTTTATCCCAGTGAAAAATGTTATTATAAATCTGTAGATTTGTTACTTCACCCGCAATGATGGTCCACTCCCATGATCTTATTTGGTTCCGAATAATGTTGTGGTGAATGGAGTAATTAACCCTTTTTTCATATATGCCCGCTAGAAACCAACTACCGCCTTCGATAACATTATGATCAATTTCGCAGTCGTCAAGCGACATTTCAAGGGCATAATTTCCTGGGCCACCCGGTATTTCAACGAGCGGCATTTTATTGTTATGAAATCGCAATGTTTTTTTGCCGGTTCTAAGTGCATCCTTTCCTCCTGGAAAGGAGACGTTGGAATTAAGATTGCAGTGATGAATTTCACAGTTTTCAATTGGCCAAGTGCGGTTTGCTTCAATTGATATATTTGCTGCCATTCCAGAAGCCCAAGCGGCAGTACCTTTGAGGTCAATTGTTCCATGATGAATGTTAACATTTTTCCAAACTGCTCTGGGAATTCCAAATCCCATTGCAACAATACCATAACCCGTT
>JBBQAD010000342.1:0-4462 GCA_038315885.1 Fibrobacteria bacterium
ATCCCAGTGCGCTGGTGTGTAGCCGGTCACGAACCTCAGCCCAAAGCCCTGCTTGCTTGAGACTGGTTTCGACCAGGCGTTCGAGTTCACCCCTATCTTTCATACCGTGAATTCGGGGGCCAAAGGCGATGTTATCAAAAATGGTTTTGGGAAAAGGATTGGAACGTTGGAAAACCATGCCCACCCGTTTTCGCAAGGAAACGACATCAACATTCTTCGCATAAATGTCTTTGCCATCAATTAAAATTTTGCCCTCATTACGTGCCCCTTCAACCAAATCGTTCATTCGATTTAAGGAGCGCAGAAAGGTGGATTTTCCGCATCCAGAAGGACCTATTAAGGCAGTAACTCGGTTTTCATATATCTCCAAAGAAATGGAATGCAAAACTTTATGCGAACCATAAAAAAAATCCAGATCATGTACGCTGATTTTTGGCTTTAAGTCAACATCTGCTACGATGTTGCTCGTCAGTTGTTCTTTGGTTTTTATTCTAATCATTGAGCTATTCCCACTCGGCTGTGCCGCAGCTTCTTGGTCTTGCATAGATTTAGAGTAGGAACCCTGTGTTAGGTTTTTGTTAGCCCCACGCATGAATTCGACTAATCCAGGCAGAGTAGAAATTTGAGAAAGAGAATATTTTTTGGAGTCCTGTTTGCGACCTATTCGGGATCAACCGGAGACCTATGCTGGCAAAAGCTTAGAACTCCCTGAGAATAAGACTCCCTTGACCGAAACTCTAAAACTTATACACCAGATCAGCCTGATAGACGCTATAATCCTTTTCTGACTTTAAGTCTTTTTGGTTCAAAAAGCAGGCGAGACCAAAAGTCGTTCCGCTGAGAACCTGCACTGTTGCAGTAGCTTTCAATCCCTTATAGTCGCTTTTGCCTCCTCCCCAATCCGAATCAGCATAATAGGGAAACACGGCATCCAGTTCCACTTCACGATATCCTAGCCAAAGATTCCAGGAGCCTGGGTCTTTCAATTTACCGGCAGATATGCCTGCAGTCCATCCCATGTTAACGGTGTCTGCCGCTATATTATTTGTCACATGACCAAACAGCTCTACTGGAATTGGCAGCCCAAGCTGAAGCGCCATATACGCTTCGATTAGGTTGTAATCAATTGCTATGGGGGTCCGTTCTTTGAATAACACAGAATCCTTTTCGACATTTTGATAATCGTAATAGCCAGCCCCGACATTGAAGCCTATTAGCGTAGAGGCTTGAATAGATGTTCCCACCTGAGCTGCATAAAGCATCGCATCATCTGCTTCGTCATCTAAAACTCTGTCTTGGACCCAATAAGCCGCCAGATTCGCATAAGGCGATAGCATCTCTCCCTTTAGCAAACTTTTGATACCTAAACCTTGGCCAGTAAAGTCAGCATCCCACAGCATCTCTGATTTTCCCGGACGATAGAAGGGCACTTCGCTGCGGCCCAAAATAAACTCCAATCCTTCGATTGGTTTGATGGCGGCATAGGCTTCGTTTAGCCCAATGCTTAAGCGCCCTTGTGCTTCACCTAAACTTTGATTCGTAGAAACCGGGTCACTCGAATTTCCAGTCGCTAGTTGGGTACCTACTTCGATGAAATCATTAACAGGAGCGGTTGCTTTAATGCGCAAACGAATTCTGTTTCTGTTACTCGTGTTGCCATCGTCGTCTTTGTATTCCTCGCGATAGCGAAAGTCGCCTTTCCATTCAATGGCAGAAGAAATCCCAAAATGACACAAGATGAGCGCCACAACGGGCAGGCGTAAATATTTCATTTTCATTTCCATTTCGTTTCTATTTCCATGCTAAAAGGTTTCATTTCTGTAATAAAGTTTTCCAATATTAGAATACCATTAGTTAAGGGTTAGAACTCCTTCCACTTTTATGGACGAGATTCCTATTTTATAAAATAGGATACGCTTCATCTGCCGCGTGATGAACAATTTTTCACTTAAGGAAAGGGAGAGAGTAGTTAAACCGGGAGGGATTTCAGTCGCCAATGTTGATCGAATTGGATTTGATTTTTTTAAATATTCTAATAATCTTGTAGCAATTAAAAATTATAACAGTATTATAGAAGCCATTTTGTCAATCCGTAGCACACCAACGCGGCCATCAAAATCCATACAGTAACAATCACCACGGCGGCTATCCAATTTTTGGGTTTGCGCTGATTGAAGGCCTCTGCTTTTTGCTCACATTCCTGCATGATAGAGCTGGGAATAAGTTTGACCACTATTGCAATACCCAGGGGTACGAGAATCACATCGTCCAATAAGCCCAGAATAGGAATAAAATCGGGAATCAAATCAATAGGGCTAAAGGCATAAGCAACTACCGCAAATGCAAGAGTCTTTGTGTACCAAGGAAGGCGCGGATCGCGACAGGCAAAATACAGTGCAATGGTTTTGAGCTTCCAAGCTTTTGCCCAACGTCGTAGTGAATTCATAATTACAGTTGGGCGATTTCGTCTATCAATTTTTCACAATCACCTGCTTGAAGGCCTTCTTTAAGCGCCAAGTCGACCTCGTAGCCGCCCTCAGAGAAGGCTGCATGACTTGGCCAATAGCCGCACCAGCCATTGCTAACGGTAGATAGTAAAATGGGATGATTGAATTTATCGCGCAAGGCTTTACCCAATTCTCCAAACAGTTCGCAAGGCAATGTAAACAAATGTAGGGCACCTAGTTTAAGAGTTGAAATCGTAACAGTGGTGGCACCGGCCTTCAGTTTTTTGCTGATAACCTTCAATTCTTCGTTACACTCTTCAAAACGCACAGCTTCGCTCAGCAAGTCGACCATCGAAGCTGCTGCCAAAGCCACTTTGCCCACTGCCTTCGGATTTTCCTGGGTGGCTAACCAGGGATGGGCATCAGCGGCTGCTCCCAGAAAAAACAGGGCACTTCGATAGGGATTTTGTGCACATAACAATTGGGAGGCTTGGCCGGGGTAATCTGCGCTTATTAACCGATTGGTTTTTCCCAAGACAACGGGATGGCAAGCCATGCTCCATAGCCAAATCTCGCGGGGTCCGTTTTTTTGTTTGAGTATCACTAGACTACATGTTGAGTCTTTGAGAGGAAGTGGTTTTAGATGGCTTTGCTCCTGCGGATTCCAGCAGTGTTCGAGTCCCTTCTCTGTCAAAATTCGACGAGTGTAACCTAAACCTATGGGAGCTTCAATACACCCAATTTCAACGGGAAAGACTAGAGAATCGGCCCGCGTCACCGCTTCAACCAGGCGGGCCTTTAAAGTATCCATAAAGATGATTTCAGGACTTGGAGTTTTTGATCCAACGGGAATCACTCCCCATGCACTGGCGAGTTCGCGGGTTAGGGGTAAGGGACCCGAATGAGTATGAGTGGCTGCCAACAAAACTCTATCGGTCGATATGGATAAACGAATCGCGACGGCTTGGCGCAATAAATCCGCCACTTCATTGGGAACGATGCAGATATCCAGACTGACGATAACGACCTTGTCTTGGCCCTGATGCAATACCACTACTCTGGCATGTAGTTGGTCTAAAACCCCGCTATTTCCCGAGGGTAAATCAGTCGTTCTGAACTCATAGCCCATCAAATTGCAGGATGTATCGGGAGTGATATCGATAGTGCAGCTTCCGGCCTTTAGCATGCTTGGCTCCCCGTTTAATTGTTAAAAGCTAAGTTTTGCATGCAAAAAGCGGCATATTCATTCGCAGCATCTCTTCAGGAATCTATTTTAGAGGCGCATGATTCCCGTCAAAATTTGGTCGCAGCCCGACGATACGACCTGTGGTCCCACTTGTCTGCACGCCATCTATCATCATCTTGGCGACAACATTTCACTGGATCAAGTAATAAAAGAAGTGACCACATTGGAGGATGGGGGAACTTTAGCAGTTATGTTAGGCAGTCATGCCTTGCGCCGAGGCTACAAGGTGCATATCTATACCTATAACATCAAAATTTTTGATCCGACCTGGTTTACCGGTGAAAGCACGAATCTCTTGACCAAGTTAAAGAATCAAACCAAATTCAAACATGGCAAAAAATTTTTAATGGCAACTCAGGCCTACGTCAATTTCTTGCAAATGGGTGGAGAAGTACACTTTGAAGAATTAACATCGCATTTGCTTCGACGCTATCTCGATGCAAAACGGCCCATCTTGACAGGCTTAAGTTCGACCTATCTCTATAAATGCGCGCGCGAGTATACCACTGCCAATGGTTCATCCCGCAACCATGATGAAAAAGGCTATCCTGCCGGTCACTTTGTTATTCTATCAGGATATGATAAGGCCAGCCATCAGGTTTTGATTTCGGATCCATTCAAAGAAAATCCTGTAGCGGGGCAGAATTACTACCCTGTTCATATGGATCGTTTGATTGCGTCAATTTTATTGGGTATCATGACCTATGACGCGAATTTAATGATTATAGAACCGAAAAAGGTTTAGATGAAGAGCATTCTTGTAGTCAAT
>JBBQAD010000397.1:0-3842 GCA_038315885.1 Fibrobacteria bacterium
AAGCATCTGATTTACCGTTTAGTGACATTGCTTTTTATGGAGCAAAGGTCTATAATTATTAAATAATTATGAGTGAACTTGATTTTGAGTGGGACGAAAACAAATCTACCAGTAATACTCGAAAGCATAAAATCAGTTTTGAGGAGGCTTCTACAGCCTTTTTTGACGATAATGCAATAGTTTTTGGTGATCCAGACCATTCGGAATACGAAGAAAGGTTTCTGCTCCTGGGGATGTCTAGAGGATTAAAAGTGCTTGTCATTGCTCATTGCTATAAAAATTCGGAATCTACCATCAGGATTATTAGCGCAAGAAAAGCGAATAAAACTGAATCAAAAACCTATTTCAAAGGAGAAAGAAAATGAGAACTAATTACAATTTTTCCGAAATGAATGGTCGTAAAAACCCATATGCAAAAAAACTAAAAAAGCAGATTACCATTCGAATTGGGGTTGATGCCCTTGGCTATTTCAAAAACATGGCTGAAGAAACTGGTGTCCCATATCAAAACTTAATTGATTCCTATTTGGGTGAATGTGCACAAAAGAATAAGAAATTGAAAATGGCCTGGAATTAGTTAAAAGCCTGAACAAGGGAGCAATTCCATCCGAACTCAAGAGCATGGAACTATACTCTTCTGGATTACATTAGCCCCAAGGGACTCTCTAGCTTCACGCGCCTCACTTGCTCACTAGGCCTTCTCATTCCCGACAGGCACCAAAACCAAATTCACTAGCGCTTAGCCCCAAAACTATTGAAAAAAATCCGGGCTTAGATTACAGTTTAGCCCACGCCGAAGTGGTGAAATTGGTAGACACGCTAGATTCAGGTTCTAGTGCTCGCAAGGGCTTAGGAGTTCAAGTCTCCTCTTCGGCACCATCTTTCTTTTCAAACTCCCCTTTTCTGCAGATGAATATCCCAAACGAATATCCGAAGCTTAGGCAAAAAGTTTTCAGAAATCTACAAGTTCAAATAGAACGCTAAAACATTCTTTCTTAAAGCCTTTGTAAGCATGTCAGCAATTGAAAATCGTCTTGCGATTTGGAATAAGTGTTGTGGATGCTACCTGAATGTGTAAATTTTGCGTATGCTGAAAAAACTAAACAAGCCAAATAAGGCCTCTAGGGCATTTATGCCAATTAAAGCGCCAGGTAACAGAGTGAATTTTTCATATTCGCCCGAGCTAGGGCACGTGCTGCAAAGTTCCACCTGCCGTCGTCCCTTCATGCAGCTGGGAATCCTGATATTTTTGGCCGGATGTTTAGTGGCTTGTTCTTCAGGGCGTCAATTGATGGCTGACCAGAGTTTGAACGAAGGCTTTCAACTACGGGATTACTGCAAACAGCGAGGTTTGAAAACTCCCAGCGTCACTCATGCCGATTCCATTTTAAAAGCAGCCCAGTCACACATTCAGTCGGGCGATGAAGAGATTGGCTATTGGCAGGCAGAAGAGGCATCGCTGCGATTTGAGCTGGCTATCCAAGAGGCCAGACGCATTGAGTCTCAAGAACAGTTGCAGGCAGAGAAGACCAGAATGTCTCATGACCGCGACCAATATGATACCTATCGACAAATTTTAGAAGAAGTACAATCGAAGAGGACTCCATAAAATGTTAGCCTCTATTACACAAATTTTCATACAAGGTTTCAAACAATCCGTCACACAGGCTTTTGAGACCAGTTTTCATATAAAAATAGTGTTACTAAATCTAAAACTCAACACCTTGAGCTTTTGCTTGATCGTTTCTCTGGGATTCATGCCAGCATGGTCTTCACCCCAGTTTTCGACTGATAACATGGCGTCATCGAAGGGTTCGCAAGCTTCTCAGTCTCAGCTTAATTCAGAAACATTGGGTGAAGCGGCTGCCAGCGAGGGAATGAATAAATCGGTGATTCCGACCACATTAGAAGCCATGGAGTCTTTGTTAAAGAGTGAATCGGGGGCGTCTTGGAATCAAGATCGCTATATGCCCAGTGTTTTGAAAGCCCTGTCGCGTATTGAGGAGGCGCGAAGCGTATTAAGCAAAGACCCCAAGCATGATGACAAGAACAAGATGATGACCAATTGTGAACTGTTAACCAAAGCCGCTTTGGCCGAGATTGCTTATGAAAAAAATTCTGCTGAAATGGGAATCATCAAACAAAAGAGGGATTCCTTACTGACTGAGCTAAGTAGAATCCATCAAGAAATCAATCAGATTGAACGGGGCTACTCTTCTAGTTTGAAACGCGATTTGGATGAAGAACGTCGCAAGGCCTTGCAGAGACAAGACGATGCTCGCAAGCGATTCGATGATTTACAGAGTGATATGATACAGGTTCGCAAAGATGCACGGGGAATAATTTTATCCATGTCCGATATTTTGTTTGATGTCGGCAAGGCCTCACTAACCCCAACTTTAAAGACCAATCTGGCGAAGATCGCGGGGATTTTGACTGTATACAAAGAAGCCGAAGTGATTGTCGAAGGTCATACCGATAATCAGGGCTCAGAAGATTTAAATCAGAAGCTGTCTGAAAAACGCGCAGCTAATGTGCTAGACTTCATGGTTACTTTAGGAATCGGTCCCCAGAGGTTAAAAGCCATGGGCTATGGATTCACAAAACCGGTGGCCGAAAATAGCACAGCAGAGGGTCGTAAGAAAAATCGTCGGGTAGACTTGATTATTAGCGACAAGGCTGCACAGTAAAGAGTTTGGACGTTTCTTGATTAAGCATATAATCACATCGACTGAATTTCGAAGGCACCGATCAAAATATTTTACTGCTGTACAAAATGGTGAAACAATTCGGATTAAGCGCTACGGAAAAGCTATTGCTGATTTGGTGCCTGTCGAACATAAGAACAGTCTGAAATTTCCAAGTTGGAAACGAAAGCGAAGCCCCTTGGTTATAAAGGGGAAATCGATGTCAAAACTTTTAGTCGAAATGCGAAGAACGGCTAGATATTAAGAAGAACCATGATGGTTTCTTTGAACGAATCCATCATGGTTAACTACTTGACTACAAAGCTATCCAAATCTACTAAGCCCCGCCGCCGCTATTAGTCTTATGCTCGCGACCGGCTAGGGAAGCCCACATATAATCCCGATTCATACGCGCGATATTTTCTACCGAGATTTCTTTGGGGCAAGCGGCTTCGCACTCATAGTGATTGCTACAGTTTCCGAAACCTTTTTCATCCATCTTCTGCACCATGCGTAACACACGTTCTTCGCGCTCAGGCTGACCTTGGGGCAGAAGTGCGAGTTGACTCACCTTCGCGCTAACGAATAACATTGCTGAAGCATTGGGGCAAGCTGCTACACAAGCACCGCAACCGATGCAGGCTGCTGCGTCCATTGCGAGGTCAGCATTCTTTTTGGAGACCAGAATTGCGTTGGCATCGCGACACGAGCCAACACGGGCGGTAATGAAACCCCCCGCTGCGATGATTTCATCAAAGGAACTTCTGTCTACAATCAAATCTTTTAAGACGGGAAAAGAATGAGCCCGAATGGGTTCAATCACGATTGTTTCACCGTCTTCAAAGTGACGCATATGCAATTGACAAGTAGTGGTGCCCGTTAATTTACCGTGCGGTAGACCATTGATCACCAGACTACAAGCTCCACAAATGCCTTCGCGGCAATCGTGATCAAAGGCGATGGGTTCTTCACCTTTTTTGATGAGATTGTTATTGACAACATCTAGCATCTCCAAAAAGGAGGCATGAGTGGATACATCAATCTCGTAATCGACTAATTTGCCTTCGCTGGCAGAATTTTTTTGACGCCAAACCTTAAGCTTTAGATGAATTTTCTCAGACATTATTTGTAACTCCTCTGGCTGGGCTTGACATA
>JBBQAD010000175.1:0-7295 GCA_038315885.1 Fibrobacteria bacterium
GTATCCTTGTAACCTTATTTTCTCATTTGACAACGGTGTCTGATGCTGGAGTAGCATATTTGCATAGTTAGCAAGACGAACTCTGTAATATGTTTCAATTTTTAATTTTTTATGAGGATAAGTGGATAGAAGCTTTTGTAAAGGGGTACTTCTACCCAGTGTAATATTCCTGTAAATCGGCAAACCGAATTTAAGTATCACGTAGTATCTCTCAGGGGATGCTTTAAATTTTTTTATCAGAAAAACACAAATAATTCCAAGTATTTCCCGGAAGCAATAACTGATCTTTCTTAAAGTTTTGTTTTTATTAGAGTTCGGTACTTTAGTCATACAAGGCTAGATTGCCTGTTTATTAGAGTCTAATCAATTGCAATTAAATCAGGTGAATTGAGATCCCAATTCCGATTCTCCAAACCTTCGCCTGCATAAGAGAGGAGGGGGGAGATTTCGATCCTTTCATGCTTCCAAAATTTTTCTGGAGCTGAGGCATTTTTAAGCCATGTTCGATGTAACTCTGTCATCATCTGACGAGCCGATTCGGGGCTATCGACTCCTGAACTGTTTTTAATGGGTGAAAACTCTTCCTCTCTGGCAACTTCCAGAACGGCCATTTTTTTTGCCAGTGGAAATACATCGAACATAAATAGTTCAAATTTTATGGCATTGGGAATAGCAGGTTCAATCCATTTGTCGAAGGTATCCAAGAAGGCGATTTTTTTTCTTGCCAAATGATAAGGCAAATCGGAGGAAAAGCAGCGTTCCAGAAATTTTGTTGAAAATAAATGAATGGCGATATTACCTGCATTGTATATCAGCTTCCCATCGGAATTTCGAGCTTTGGCAAGTTCAGGATCAAGATCCGAGTACTCAATTACAGAGGGCTTTTCATTTGAAAAGGCTAATATTCCGACCTTTTCCTCAGGATAGGCTTTTGCCACTGCTTTGCACGAGACATCTGAGTGTTCACTCAAAGCGAAACCAAGAAATGCCGGATCGGCTACTTTGACCAGAGCATTATCTATTGCAAAGAGAAAAAAGTATTCAATGCCGCCATCCCGTAATTTATCGAAAATTCCTGATTTTTTAAGGGAACTGAAACAACCACCATTTCCGTTGGCTCCGCTAATAATTTGAAATTTGGAGTCCATTAATACTTTGCCATCTTCGCTAAGAATTGGCAAGTTTTCCTGTGGAAAGAAGTGTATATCAGCCTCAGAGTATCCAAAAAACTGTTTCAACTTGAAAAAATCTACTGTTGCTTGGTGGTTTTCTGTGCTGGTCATGATAACAAAGGGTATGGAGAACCCGCTCAACTTAGAGAGATACAGCAAACGCTCGGTATGCAGTTGAAAAAGCGATTTACCCGAAGGAAAGCCGGCATCAAAGGTTCCCTTTGGTCCCTGATGTCCTAAGCGAGTCCCTTGTCCGCCAGCTACCAATAGTACAGCCAATTTACCTTCTCCGATAGCTTGCAATCCTTGTTTCCAATAGGCGTCTTTTTTCTCCTGTTTTAAGTCTTTCCAGACAGTAACATCCAGTGGCTTAAGTGCAACCTGTTTCTGTTCAACTGGTCCATTTTGAACTTCGCGGTGTAGATTTTCCATTAAGTAAAAATCGGTTTGAGCAATTTCTTTAGCGAGACTATTTTGTTCATCAGAACTTAACTCGTTCCAATAGTGGAGCAAATGTTCTTGCCCAATACATTTTTCTCTCAGTTGATGATATACAGTTTTCATAGAAAAATACTTGTGTTACTCATCTGACTTTGAAAAAAATAAGTGCTCCCAAGATAAAAGCTAGTATGGAAACGAGATGAAATCTCCAGACTATTTTTGAATTGAGAAGGTGGGCATTTTGAAAACGATCTTTCCATTTCATTTGAAAATGGTGATGCAAAGGCGCCCTTAAAAAGATTCTTTTGCCTATGTTATCTTTGGAGAAGCGTCGGCTCAGCTTGAAACCTGAAATCTGCAAAACGACTGAACAGCCCTCTGCAACAAAAATAATCCCGACAATCGGCAAAAAAAGTTCTGCTTTGATTAATACAAACATCATGCCAATTGCTCCCCCCAGACCAATTGAACCTCCATCACCCATGTATATCTCCGCAGGTGGACTGTTATACCATAAATAGGCCAATGTAGCACCTATAATCGCACCTGAAATTGGAAAGAGTTCATCAGCGCCGGGTAGATAAGGAATTAAAAAATAATGAGACAAAATGGAGTTTCCTGATATATAGGCTACGATACCTGCAAAAAAGGCAGTGGTAATAATCGGAACAGAAACTAAGGAGTCCAGTCCATCGGTAAAATTTGCTCCGTTGGCGGACGCCGTGATCACTAGACAAATCAGGAGAATAAAAGCCCAATTCGGCAAGTATGGAAACCATACTTCTGCTTTTACAAAGGGAACAGTCAAATGGCCCGTGATGCCTGGAATAAATTTGTATGCAAAGATGGCGACTCCCAGAGAGAACAATATGTATAACCACATTCGTAGTCGGGCCGATATACCGTCTGCTTTTAATTGATAATCCGCGCGGCTTAATTTACCAATTGCAACCAACTTTTTATTCCTGATTTTCATGAAATCATCGATACCTCCAATGACGGAATAGGCCAACAGAATGGTTAGGGTGGAGATTGAATAGGCATTCATTTTTGAAAACGTCAAAGTGCATAGAATTACAGTTCCAACGAGTAACATCCCTCCCATAATCGGAGGGGGTGGCTGTTTACTTGTAGAAAAATCGGAACTGGCGTCCATCTTATTAAGAAATCGGATAAACCAAGGCATAAAAATCAAAACCAAAATTGCCGCCACTAACGTCGAAGCTCCGGCCCGAAAGAGTCGATGATCAAAGAGGGGAATACCGGTGAATTGAAATAGAAACTGTGAAAGCATGCTTATTCTCGATCTCGAAAATTGATAATTCGAGACTTGATGTCACGGTACAGATCGCGCAGACTGTCTTCAATGGAGATAATGGGTTTCCATCCAGTTAGGGCGGCCATTTTTTCAGGAGAACCAACCAAAAGAGGAATATCATTGGCTCGTTCTAGGGCGGGATCGATTCGGGTATCAATAGGAAAGCCGCTGATACCGATGATATAATCCACCAAGTCGCGAATAGTTCTCGCTTTACCTGAACAAATGTTATACACCTCTCCTGCATTTCCACGGGAAGCCAGTAGCGCCACGGCACGCGCCATATCGCGCACATCAAGGTAATCGCGCGAGACATCCAGATTGCCTGTAAATATGATAGTATCACCATTGTATAATTCAATACGGGCAATCTGTGAGGCAACAGAGGGTAACACATATTTTAGCGACTGTCCAGGTCCGGTAAAGTGAAACAATCTGGCTACTACCACATCTAGATGATAAGCTTTTACATATTGGGTAGCCAATAGTTCACAAGACGCCTTACTGGTTGCATAGGCACTATAGGGATTGGGAGGGTCACTCTCACGGTGGATGATGTCTACAATTCCCATGCCCGAACCATAAATCTCTGAACTGCTCAGTAAAATTACCCGCGCCTTGGGAACGGTATGGCGTATGGCTTCAAAGAGATTATGGGTACCTAGGATATTTGTTTGCAAGGTCTGGTAGGGTTTAATCTGTGACAAACCCACCGAAGCTTGTGATGCACAGTGATAGATTTCGTTGGGCCGAAAATCTGATAGTACTTGTTGAATTGCTTTGTATTCAAGCAAATCTCCCCTAATATATTCGACATGTCTCAACTTCCGGTACGGGAGAGGATCATGAATCGCAAAAGAAACTAACTTGCCCTTGGTCTTGGTTAATATGCTAAGTAGATGACTACCAAGACAACCTGAACCACCGGTAACCAGTACACTCACTCAGAAGCCTCTGGGAAAAGAACTTGCAAAGAGTGTAACACTATTGCTTTATCGATTCCAGAAATTTTTTCTACCTGTCCAATTTTTTTCGGAAGTATAAAATTTCGCTTCCCAGACTCATTTTTTTTATCTAGTTCCATTGCCGCCCATATTGATTCTCCTTCGAGTGCATAGGGAAGATGTTTTGGCAGCTGGAAGGCATCCAACAGTTGGTTATGTACTTTTTCATCTTCACTTTCCCAAAGCTCCAGTAGAACAGATAGTCTGGCAGCCACTCGCATTCCCAATGCCACTGCCAGCCCATGAAGAATGTTGCCATATCCGAGCAATGCCTCAAAGGCATGTCCAAAGGTATGGCCGTAATTCAGTATAGCCCGAATACCGTCTTCGCGCTCATCTTGGCCTACCACAGTTGCCTTGATTTCGCAGCAGCGCCGTATCATAGGAGCCAACACTTCTACATCCCGATTTAATATCCGTTCGGAATTTTGTAACAAAAAATTCATAAAGCCACGATCCCAGATGATGGCATACTTGACGACTTCGGCCATTCCTGCTAAAAACTCATTGGCAGGAAGTGTTACTAATACACTCAAACTAATCGCTACAGCTTTTGGTTGATAGAAAGCCCCGACCATGTTTTTCCCCAGGGGGTGATTAACCGCAGTCTTGCCTCCAACGCTACTATCAACCATTGCCAAAAGCGTGGTCGGCATCTGAATATAATCAACGCCCCGCATATAAATTGCTGCCACAAAGCCGGTCATATCTCCCACAACTCCACCCGACAGTGCCACCAAGGTGCTCGATCGGGGATAAAAGTGACGCAACATAAAACTCAGGAGTTTGTTTACAGAGCGAAGATTTTTTTGATCTTCACCCGGCTTAAAGAAAAAAACTCGGCAGCGTCCCAGTGAAGTGAGAACCCTGCTTAAAAAATTGCGCTGCGATTGTTTGACATTCTGATCGGTAAGGACTAAAGCGGGTCCCGAACAGTGGGCGGCTTCGAGAATACTATCAATGTGATCGGAGAAATCGTCTCCAATGTAGATCGGGTAACTTCGCTCGCCTAACTCGACTACCAGAGGGTTTGATTCGCGTAATTGCAAAGAATGGATAATCCGTCGGGTAAGAATATGGTGAGGAATTTGTTCACGCGACTCCACTTTTAGGTCTGCTAATTCATAGAATGGGCGTCTGGCTTCCATCAAGCTGTGAATTTTTTCGCGCTTTTCATAATCATCCAGACCCGAAAGTAGAGGCCTACTATCTTTTCGGTTTACTCGTTCAAGTATCACTTCTTCATCAGCCCAGAGGCATACTAGGTGGCCAGATTTCTGAACGATGTCAACGGCCGCTGACTGGGCTAGTGTACCACCCCCCAAGGCGACCACGACTTCGGGTTGCTGGCTGATTTCTTGTAGAGCTTCCAGTTCTAATTGACGAAAACGGACTTCACCCTCTTCGCTGAAAATTTCTGAAACCTTTTTTCCAGTTTTCTCCTCGATCCAGCTATCTGTATCGTAAAAGGGCCTACCCAGTGATACAGCGGTCAATTCGCCTATCCTGCTTTTGCCGGTGGCCATGAAGCCAGTAAAAAAAATGTTCTTCTTAATTGGCAAACTGCTTGTCATCTCTGGCCTTTTCCACTGTTCAGAAAAGAACGAATGCTTTCGTAAAACAGAGCGGGATCGGGTTCAATTCCTGTCCATAATTTGAATGAAGCAATACCCTGGTAGACTAGCATCCCCAATCCACTAACGGTATGTAAACCTCTTTGCTTCGCTTCGCGAAGGAACAGAGTTTCTTCGGGTGTATAAATGATATCATAGGCAACCTGTCCCGCCCGAAAAAGTGATGCATCAAGAGGGCTACTGTTAATATGTGGGGTCATGCCCACTGAACTGCATTGCACCAGTATATCTACTTTTTGACTGATTTTTACATAGTCGGCCAGGGCAATGACGGGTACTTTTTTGCCGAGTTGCTGTTGAATTTCGCTCGACAATAGCATGCTTTTCTGAATGTTGCGAGCTACCAGAAATACCTGGCTTGGCTGCTCTTCATGTAGAAGAGTGTAACAAATGGTTCGTGCAGAACCTCCGCTACCGATAACGGCTACAGTCTTTCCTTGGAAAGAATGACCTGACTCTTTAAATCCCTGTAAAAATCCATAAGGGTCAGTCGTCGTTCCATGCAATTGGCCCTCTTTCTGCACGATGGTATTCACGACGCCTATCAGACGAGATAGCTCAGAAACTGTATCAAGAAAGGGAACAACTGTATTTTTATGCGGAAGAGTAACATTGGCGCCGATAAAATTCATGGCCCGGATTCCCTCGACTGCGCTATTTAATTGGTTAGGAGAGACCTCTAGAGGAAGATATACAGTGTCAATATTGTAATTCTCAAAGGCACGGTTGTGCATGATTGGTGAGAGAGTGTGATTAACAGGAAATCCGAATAAACCGACTACCCGTGTTGTTCCGCTAATCCGCATGAATCCTTTTCGAAAAAAATGGAGAGGCTTCAGACCTTAGTGCCGTAGTGATACTGGCTGTCCTAGAACTCTGGAAACCACCGATTCCAGCAAAATTAAAATAATTGCCAGCAAGGTCAGAATTCTCCAAATATGCCATTGACTGCTACTTGTGCCTTGCTCAAAGTCAGATGTAGTGAGAATCTTTAATTTTGAGCTTAGCAGGGGAGAGTTTAGCTTGAAACTTTGCCAATCTTGGAATTTTTCATCCGGTTTTAGGTTCACCAGGGCAGTAAGTGAATCTTTAGCTCCAGTAATTCGATAAACCCCACATTCACTGAATGGACCAATGCGAAGATTGTGAACTTTGACCCGTTCCTCCTTCAGTTGCGAAATGTTGCCAGGAGGAAATACTTTTTCCACGCTTGCATCCCGAAAGTTCTCGCTAAGAACCATACTTGAATCAGAGGATAGAGTTATTAATTGACGGGAAGCGGAGCTGTTGGAAATTTCAAAATTAAGATGGATTAGACTCAAAGTAGCCGAAGTCCCGATTTCAGTCCAACGCGGATCATCTGGATCACTTGTCCATAGCAGAACCTGTCCCTTACCAGACTTGGCCATCCAAGCAAGGGACTTTCCCCTCAATGTCAGCAAATCAATGGCTTGTTTGGGTTTTTGCCATTCAAAAATTTTATAAGTACGAAATTGAAGGTCAAGCCAGCTAGGGCTTTGGCTTCCTGCCTGGTTGAATCCCGTCCAATTTGGAGTAACAGAGTTGGAATCAAGTAGTTGAGGAGCTAGAATCCGGCCCAAATCTAAGGGTTGCAAGAGAGAACGATTCAGCAGTGATAAATCGCTTCCCTCGCCTACACTGAGAATGAGGTTACCTCCCTGGTCGACATAGTTCACCAATTCATTGGCTGCGTGAGCATCGAAGG
>JBBQAD010000402.1:0-3773 GCA_038315885.1 Fibrobacteria bacterium
CTTGATCTTCCCTTTGTGCCCCATGGTCATAGTTTTTTTTGGCAACCCGGTGTGCTTTGGCTACATGTTATTTCGGATATTATCATCGCCATTTCGTACTACTCCATACCGGCCACAATTGCCTGGTTTGTGTGGAAACGGACAGATATTCCCTTTTATCGAGTGTTTATCTTGTACGCCCTCTTTATTTTTGCCTGCGGGACAACTCATATATTCGATGCTATCACTATGTGGAAACCCTATTACTGGACTCAAGGAGCGGTTAAATTATTTACTGCAATTGTTTCATTGTTTACCGCCATTGTATCACTGCGGATTATGCCCTTAGCCATTAGATATCCCAGCCCCATCCAATTAAAAGACATCAATGAAAAGTTGCAACGCGAGATTGCAGCAAAAGAGGAAGCCGAAAAAAAGTTACAAGAAGTGAATCGAGATTTGGAAGTTCGGGTTAAAACTAAAAGAGAAGCCTTGTGGACCTTGGGTCAATTAATTGAGCATTCGAGTGATGCCATCGCAAGTGTCAGCCTAGAGGGAAAGGTGCAAACCTGGAACCGCGGTGCAAGCCAATTAATGGAAATGCCGGCGGAACAAATTATCGGTAAAGATTTTTCAGAAACTTTAGCGGGACATCATAATACAAATTTGGATCCAAAATGGATTGAACAAATTTGGGATAGTCAGCAAGCCCTGATCTGGAAAGACGATTGGTTTCTTGAAAACAATGAAAAAAGAGTAGTGCGTTTTTCATTATCGCCGGTGCTAAATGAAAACGGAAATCCTCTGGGTCTCAGCATAGTGGGTCGCGATGAGACAGAGCAAGAACAGGCAATGTTACAAATCGAGAAACAATCAAAAGAGTTAGAACGCTCCAACCAAGAATTAGAAAACTTCGCCTACTCCGCATCGCACGATCTGTCTGAACCTCTCATGTTAATCCATCGCCTGTTGCAATTGCTAAAACGACGGATTGAAGAGAAATTGAACAAAGACGAAAATGGCTATTTGATACGTTGCACCGAGGCTGCAATTAGCACGAAATCCATGATCGATGGCTTATTAGAATACTCCCGCTGTGGTCGCTTCGAACGGACAAATAATGTCGACTTGAAAACTGAATTAGTCGAGGTCATCCGATCTATGGATGAAAGTCTCATTGAAAGTGGAGCTAATTTAATTGTTGAATTTCTACCTGACATACAGTGTGACAAAAGTATCCTCAAACGGATTTTCCAAAATCTAATCAGTAATGCCATCAAATTCTGTTACGAGAAGTCGCCTGAGATAGTAATTGGTTCAGACAAAAGCGAAAATGGGTGGATTTTTTACGTTAAGGACAATGGCATTGGCATCCCTCCAGAACAGGCAAAAAAAGTGTTTCAACTGTTTCAAAGACTGCACGCTAGAAATCTTTATCCGGGAAACGGCATCGGCTTGGCTCTGGTTGCTAAGTCGCTCGAATCGAAGGGAGGTCGAATCTGGTTTGAGTCGAATCCTGAAGGTGGAAGCACTTTTTATTTTTCTTTAGGAAACCAATGTTAACATGAGTTTTTTAGCGATTCAAGTTTCAGGTTCAGTTTCCTGTTCCGAAACCGATTCTTCGGGTTCTCCGGATTCTCCGGATTCTGCTGATTCTGGCGGAACTGTTTCACTGGAAAAATTGGGAAACTCAATTTTTGCTGTACCCGGAGGAACATCTTCAAATCGTAATTTTCCAGTGCCATCTAATGATCCCGATCGAATTTCTCCGCTGGAAAAATGAACTTTAAAGGATTCACTGTTCTTGTTGTTCCCTTCAGAATCCTTTAAACCCACATCCAAAAAATCACTCAGATGAAGAATATCAGAAAGTATTTGCTGACCTTCAGAGATACAGAGAAATTGAAATTCAGGCAAAGTTAAATTTTCGGATGGAGGGTTCGGACTTTCTGCCTGCTCGTCTTCTGCGCCATCGCTATCGCTGGTAGAATCAGATCCAGTTTCATTTGGGGACGCTGCTTCGCTGGAGCCGCCGTCAGATATTGGTTCTGCATGCCTGCTCTTCCAGGTTCCGTTAAACTTTTTTCCCTCTAGTAATACAGTTAACATATCTACCAAAACATGACTTCCTTCTACCACTTCAAGTATACAGATGCTGGCCTGGCTCCCCTCAGAAAAACCGTCTGCATCGACACTGAAATCAATTGCATCACCCATAGATGCCTTATTGGTATTCCACTTGGCATTTTGCAAGGCACAGACAGTCAGCTTGTAATTGCCTTTTTCGGCATAGCCGGGATAGTACACTTCTCCATCGGGGCTTGAAGTGCCGTTGATGTTCTCATTTTTGGAGTCTTTCAGAATGTATCGAATCCCTCCGATGGGCTGTTTGGCTTTGTCGACCATGCGGCAGCGAATAAAATGGGTCTCGGTTGGTGAAATGGGATTCTCATCCACAGGAAAAGCACTCAAACCTTGAGCACCCTTAAAGGCTGCACCCGCTGCATCAGAAGCGGCCTTCGCGCCTCCTCCCCCGCCTCCGCTGGTTTCGCCTATTAGTACTGTGAATTCACCCAGTAAAATGGTTGCGGGCGGTCCTACACAGACACACATATCTCCCATGCGGGCGGCTGGTTTCTTTCCAATTAAAACCCCCATCGAACCTAGTATTATGGGGCCGCCTACATGGGGTATAGGTGGAACTGCAGGTGAAAGCATCGGACAAACATGCATATCACCTAAGGTTGCTGCCGGCATTTTCCCTATCAATACCGTGGGCATTCCAGGACCCGTTATTAGGCCTCCATGAGCTGTTGTATCGGTCAAGCGAGCCGCTGGTTTACCCATTGTTACTCCTCTCCCCAGAAATGGTCCACCTGCCACCCCGCATCGGGATCATAATACTGAACCCTCGGTGTTTCTCCTTGGGTCATAAATAGGGAGGCATGGCTAGGAGACTTACCCGTATCCATGGACCAAAGACCTGGTCCCTGCGGCGCAGTAGGGCCGCCTAGCCAAAGCCCATGGACATCTTGTATCAAAACCCAAGGAATCCCCGAATCGCTAAGTGAAACACTCGCGGTAAAGGGGGGCTTCGGAAAGGTGTAGCGTTTGATTTCTGGCTTGCCTCCCATCAAGGCCTTTTTACCAGCAGTCCACACATAGTTTATAGTTACTCCACCGGCATAGGGTGAGGCGCTCTGTTTGGGGTCTGTCCAGGCTGCTAGTGCAACACGCAAATGATCGCCCTTGCTTTGAGCGGTCAGAGAAAATACTTCGGCTGTTATACTGGCTAGCTGTCTCTCTTTTCCGAAGCCAGTTACAGATGACCATTCCAATGCCTTCAAATGATACTCTTTATTCTCAAGCTTCACCCATATCACCCAGCGCCTTTCGGCATCTGCTTGAGTGACAGTCAAGTATTTGGGGATATATTCTAGAGAATAACTGGGCCCCTTTAAAATCTTTGTGCTGGGCTGGCTTTCTCCAGGTTTTAACTGAATATGAATTTCGTATGCTTGTAGGAGAGATTTTTCTCCAGACATAAGCACGACAAAGGCAGCGTCCGCCGGTATTGAACTATCCAGTACTTTGTTACCGTTTTTTTGAACCGTTTTTACCTGAGCCAGAATGGGGCTTATTAGTGTTCCATGAACATCTAATTTTTCTGTCAGGGCAATACTTTGCTTTCCATTTTCGATATAGGAAAGCAAGAGAGTTTGTTTCTCAATTTGGCCCAACCATCCTTCATTATAGGGCATCCCCTCCAGCGCTTGGGACGAAACGATGGGCCC
>JBBQAD010000352.1:0-4339 GCA_038315885.1 Fibrobacteria bacterium
GGATAAGTGATGGAATCTTCTGATCAGGATTTCGAAGAAATAGAAGTGCCGGAGAGTAACTCGCAAGAGTCCGAAGTCAAGATTGGTAATCCTGAAAACTCGTCTCGTAAACAGGATGAAACTATTGAAAACATAGCAGCATCCCAAGCGGAAATTTTAAATCTGGAAGCTCCTTCGACTTTGGATGAGGATGAAGCTGAAGAATCAGAAGGACTTCCCCGTTGGAAACCCGCTCCCGATAAGCTTTTGCAAGCCTTGGTTTTTGCCAATACCGAGTTTATCACTTATAAAACAATTAAAGAAATCATGGGAGAGGATTGGGATGTTCCTAAACTTCGGCAGCTGACCAAAACCATCAATCAGCGCTTGGTTGAAAACGAAGAGCCTTTTGAAATTATGGAAATTAGCGGAGCCCTGCGATTTAGAACACTCACGCAGTATTATCCCTGGGTAAAAAAACTATTTAAAGACAATACCAGTCGCCGCCTCTCCCAGGCCAGCCTGGAGACACTTGCCATTGTAGCCTACAAGCAGCCGGTCACCAAAGCAGAAGTCGAAGCCATTCGAGGTGTAAGCGTCGATGGTAACATGAAAACCTTGCTTGAAAAAAAATTGATCGATATTTCAGGAAAAGCAGAAAGCGTTGGCAGCCCCTTCACCTATTCAACAACCAAAGAATTTTTAAAATATTTCGGTATCAACAAAGTGCCCGATGACTTGCCCCGCTTGTCTGAACTAGAAGATTTAATTCATGCGCAGGCCTTGGTTCCGCAAATCACCCGCGATGGACAGGTGCAGAGTATGGAGCAGGGAGAACCGGAACTTGAACCCGATCCAAACCAGATAAGCATGGACATCGAAGCCTAAGCAAAAATTCGTCTGTTACACTTGAGATGGCTTCTAACATGATCAGTACAGAAATTGAAGACAAGGCCTACCAAGCCAATCAAGCCTCTCTGACGCCGATGATGCGTCAATATTGGGATATTAAGCAGCAGCATCCCAATACCATTTTGCTCTATCGTATGGGCGATTTCTTTGAGCTCTTCGACGAAGATGCTGTCGTCGCTTCGCGACTGCTCGGTATTACACTTACTTCACGAAACCATGGTGGAACCGATAAAACTCCCTTGGCAGGCTTTCCCCACCATGCTATTGAACGATATTTACCCAAACTCATCTCAGCGGGTCATCGCGTTGCGGTCTGTGAACAGGTCGAAGATCCCGCCAGTGCCAAGGGAGTGGTCAAGCGGGAAGTCGTCGAGATTGTAACTCGGGGAACCGCCCTCAATGAAACCTATTTAGATGCAAAAGCCAATAATTACTTGGGTGCATTAATTTCAAGTGCCGAAGATTCAGGGCTTGCCTATCTCGACTTAAGTACGGGTAAATTTGTTTTATCTGAGGGGACCTTTGACCAGTGTTTACAAGAAGTGTATCGCTTGGGAATTCAGGAATTGCTGGTTCCAGAAAATCAGGAATTGTCAAAATCGCTTTTGGAACTGCGCGATCAAGAGCGCATGTTAATCAGCCGAATTCCCAAAGGCTATTTTAATCTCATTGACGCGAACCTAGCCTTGACCCAACAGTTTCATATTCAATCTTTAGAAGCCTTCGGTTGCGGAAGCTATACCATAGGCGTGCAGGCCGCAGGTGCGGCCCTAGTCTATGCCAAGGAGCAGAAAAAAGGGGAACTTCGGCATCTGGTTCGCTTGGAGGCCCAGAGATATGATTCCCAAATGATACTCGATGCAGCTACCGTGCGCAACCTTGAATTAATCAAACCCCTAAACGCTGAAGATGAACGTGGTACACTGTTTCACTTGCTCGACAAAACTTGTACAGCTATGGGGGGACGAAATTTAAAGCATTGGCTCACCCATCCCCTGCTTGATCTCGAAAAAATAAATGAACGCTTGGATGCGGTTACAGAACTGCTAGCCAAACCCGAATTGGTCGAATCGCTGCGACGGGAGCTGCGAGAAATCAATGATATAGAACGCCTGGTGGGTCGTATTGGTTCTAATCGTGCCAATGCCAGAGATCTACAAGGTTTAGGCCATTCGCTTCGCAAAGCCTTTAACGTAGGGCAAGCTTTAAGTGATACAGAGTCTAGCGCTTTTTCGGGAGCCAAGGCATCGTTACTCGCCTGTGGAGAATTAGCCGAGTTTTTACTGAATCATATCGCCGAACATCCGCCGCTTACCGTGCGAGAAGGTGGAATGCTCAATCAAGAAGCCTACCCTGAACTGTCACAAATTTTAAGTGATACACGCGAAGGTCGCGAATGGTTAAATGGGCTGCAACAACGAGAGCGTGAACGCACGGGAATAAGCACCCTCAAAGTTGGATACAACAAGGTCTTCGGTTACTATATCGAGGTCAGCAAGGCGCAGCAGGATAAGGTTCCCAGTGATTACATGCGTAAGCAATCACTGGTAAACGGAGAGCGTTACATTACCCCTGAAATGAAGGAGTGGGAAGGCAAAATTTTAAATGCTGAGGGCCAAATTAATGCCTTGGAATACCGCCTTTTTTGCCAATTAAGAGAAGAAATCGGGGATAAAATTGGGATTTTGTTGGAGTATGCCTTGCGAATCGCTGAGGTGGATACCTTTGTTTCACTTTCTGTCGTGGCCTTAAACCATCGTTACGTCAGACCCGTATTACATTCAGGCTTTAGCACCGATATTCGTGAAGGCCGGCACCCCGTGGTCGAAGCCTTGGCTGAAGAAGGCAGCTTTATTGCCAATGATACACAACTCGATACAAAGAATCGCCAGATTTTATTGGTGACCGGCCCCAATATGTCCGGTAAATCCACCTTTCTTAGACAAATTGGATTGATTTGTCTTTTGGGTCAATGCGGCAGTTATGTTCCCGCTAAAGAAGCGCAGCTTGGATTAGTGGACAGGATATTTACTCGTGTGGGTGCTTCTGACCGGCTTGCGAAAGGTCAGAGTACCTTTATGGTCGAAATGATAGAGACGGCCAACATTCTGCACAATGCTAGCCCCAGAAGTTTAGTGTTGTTGGATGAAATCGGTCGTGGCACCAGTACCTATGATGGACTTTCGCTCGCATGGGCCATTGTCGAAGCCCTGCACAATCAAAGCGAAATCGCCGGACGCACTTTATTTGCCACCCATTACCATGAGTTAACCGAACTGGCAGAGCGCCTAGAGCGAGTGGAAAATATTCAGGTCACTGTAAAAGAAGCCGAGGGTCAAGTCATTTTCTTGCGAAAAATCATTGAGGGAGCCTGTGACTCGAGCTACGGAATTCAAGTGGCACGCATGGCTGGAATTCCTGAGTCAGTAATCCAAAGAGCCTGGAGTATCTTATCTGATTTAGATAAACATCGATGGCCCAGTGATGCAAAACCTGAGAGTCGAACCGGGACAAGAGTAGCAGAGAGCCTTAAAAACTATGCCAGTACACAACAAGATTTGTTTTCTATCCCGGTAACGCTTAGCGATCCCAAGCATAAAGCAGCCTATGAGGCTTTGCTCAGTCTAGATGTAAATGCCCTGCCTCCCCTGGAAATTTCTTTGCGAATAGCGGCCCTTCAAAAGAAGCTTTTACAAAATTGAAATTTATCTTTCGATGTGGACTAGAGCTTCAAAATTTGGTAAACGATTTAAGCATGCAAAATAAAGCATTCCCTAATGCTTAACTAGGATTGATAGATTTTAAATCATATTACACTGATAAAATGAATCAACGAGGAGAAACGTTATGGATACACAAGTAAAACAACCAAAACCTCAAAGTTATCGAGAATTTCAAAAGGTAAAACTCGCAAGCTTGGTGTTACTCGGTGCCCTAAGCTTGCTAGTGCTATTGATGGCTTGCGGAAAAAAATCCGCTGAAGAATCGAAGGTTATTTTGGTGGGCGAATTTGGTTCACTCACTGGGACAACGGCTACCTTCGGTCAAAGCACCCACAAAGGCATCGCTATGGCCTTCGATGAAATCAATAGCAAGGGCGGTGTGATAGGAAAAACCTTCAAGTTGTTAACAGAAGATGACCAAGGCAAACCCGAAGAAGCCCAAACAGTTGTCACAAAATTGATCAGCAAAGATAGAGTGCGTGCTATCTTGGGCGAAGTGGCCTCTTCTAGAAGTCTGGCGGCAGCACCCGTATGTCAACAAAGCCGGATTCCCATGATTACCCCTTCATCGACCAATCCCAAAGTGACACAAATCGGTGATTACATCTTCCGCGTATGTTTTATCGACCCTTTTCAAGGCAAAGTGATGGCCAAGTTTGCATACAATACACTCAAGTACAAAAAGATCGCCATCTTGCGCGATGTCAAAAACGACTATTCGATTG
>JBBQAD010000382.1:0-4064 GCA_038315885.1 Fibrobacteria bacterium
TTCAAAACGAGTTTTAACCGGCTGTAAATTTCCGTAGACTGAAAAGGTGGCTCCCAATACCTGTCCGGCATCCAAACCGTTTAGGTCGAGGAAGTAATCTTGCAAACCAGGCAAAATATCGGCATGGGTAAATACGATATAAACAGGTAAGTCTAGCTGGGTGGCACCCAATACATCAGAGATACGTTCACGAAGGCTCTGTGAAAGAGTCTGTACCGCATCGGTAGAACTGAGCAGCTCTTCCAGATTCACAGTAAGCACCACGCCATCAAATGCTTTGGGTTTGCCCTCTTTGCTTAAGAGATTCAACCAGAAGCGAAACTCTTCATCACCCTGCATGGATTGCACATAACGAGCAGGAGCTTCGATAAAAATTCCCTGACTGGAAAGACTCCAGCGCGCAAAATGTTGGCTTTGACGGGCAAGCATTTGTTCATCTGGAAATTTTCTGGGAAAATGCAATCCTGAATTCTCAAGCAAAGTGCTCTTGCCTGAGCCCTCTGCCCCGAGTAACAGATAAAAGCGAAAAATGCTAAGGGGATTTTGGCCCACCTTGACCTTAGAGCGTCCGGCTTGTCGCAATAAATCTAAGGCAGCTCGAGTTTCCTGCTTGAGGGGTTCTACCCAGGGTGAAGCAAAAAGCCCCCCCTCTGCATCTCCAAATCCCGTTTTGGAATCGCGTGATTTTAGGGCCTTTTGCATTCTCAAAAATTTCACCAACAGGAGCATGAGTATGGCCAGGAGGCCAATAACTGATACGCCCAATGATCTGGGAAGCCCGCTTTTCAGACCAATAAAAGGTGTTACAAACCAGAATAGAAGTGACAGTACAATAGCGCCGAAGGAAATCCAGAAATAAGGTGACTTAAAAATTTTTCCCATATGCCTAATTACTTAAGGTCGAGTTCGCTCATTCATGCGTTCGACAACATCCTTTGCAGGTTTCAGGGGAGCGGAACTAAGGGCCATCAAACCGAAATAGACGACAAATGAAAAGGCTAGCAAGGCCGAGGCAGAGAGTATCCATAGACGACCCGTTCGTTCTTTGCCTTTTTTACCGGGATGGACATTGGCGCTGGGAGAAAGTGCCCTGGGTGCTGGACCCTTGACGCTTTCGATTTTTTTCATCAAGTTCCGCAAGATAAGCGGCAGTTTTTCAGAGCCCTGCAGGCGATAGCGTCCTTGAAATCCCAAAACGAGGCACAAATAAAAAAGTTCGATGATTTCAATATTTTTTCGTGGCTCTTTCAGTATCTCTTCCAAACGCACGAAAAAATTCTGACCCGCCAAGTGATCGTTAAAATATTTAACCTGGAGTGGTTCACTGACCCAAAAGTCATGACATTCGCCGCTCGAATTGATAATAAATTCATCGATTAAGGCGGTGAGGGCGTATTTCACTAGTTCGACCTGATTACTGGCTTTACGGGCTAGTATACAGGCACGTTCAAATTCTTTGAAATACGAATGTAACAGTTTTTGTAAATCTTGTGGACGGCCCAAGTCTCGCATCTCGGGAATCTTGACGGCAATGAGTAACAAATCAGTAGCTAATTTTTCAAAATGAATTGTCTCGCGACTCTCTTGCTTTCCACCAAAAAGAGTCTTGCCTGCACTAACCCCTTGTTCACCAAATAGGGTCTGAACGGCTCCATCGACCCAGTGGGAATTGGTATTCCCGGCATAGGTATTACGCTGAACAACTTTTCTTTCGCCGGGCTGCATCATAATGCTTACTCCTGCACCGCCGCAAGCTCCAACTTGGTTCCAGGTAAGCTGGATGGCAAATGAATGGCAATTGCCTTGCTCTGTAACACCTGATCCCATAGTTCGCCCGAGCGTTGCAGTCTAAAGTACTTGTGCCCAGACTTTGAGGGAATGGCCTGTGGGGGGCTGGCTTCGGGTACTAGAGCGATACCGGGAAGAGCAGCATTGACAATTGTCGCCAATTGGGAAGGAGGACCCACTTTGGCGTGTCTTTGAACCAGATTGAGAATATCGACTTCCGAGGCCTGTGCAGAGACCGAAAGATAGAACTCACCTAGACTGGACAAATCGGTATCTCGCATATTTCCAGTGTACTGGATGGGACTGGTCTTGATTAAAGGGAAATTGATGTAGCCCGTGGGGACTGTGGCATTCAAGAGTGTATCGATTAAGTGAAACAATGGTAAAAAGGTATTACTTAAATCGCCGTGGGCATACTTGGGAAGATCCGCGATTTTTGAGTCGCTCCCAAAGGAAAGTAGTGCACCCGCAAAGGACGCTAGCTTACGATACAAATACTCACCATGGTAGGCTGGGTGGGTGTGACAATGTATCAGTTCAGGCAGATGGGAATTAATAGCTGAAAGCAATAAATAATTTGTGATGGATTCAGCACTGAAGCGGGCTACCCCAGAACTTTTTTGTGCCCGTTGGCCCATTAGAAAATTGCTCTTCTGAATACAGGTTTCCACTAGTCGGCGAAGCCGCGTTGTAAGGTTTGTCGATGCGCCTAGCCGCAAAACAGGAGAAATAAACTTGCTATTAAGAATTACTTTCCCTTGCGGATCTCGCACCAATTCGGCAAGTTTAATGGTCTGGTACCCGTCTATAACCTCGCCTTCAAAGAGCACCCGCAGACTGAGCTGACCCAATTCTACCCGGCGGGGATTGATGCCGGTGTTGACATCACTAACTTCTCGGGTAAAGGACCGCAGTCTTGTAGGTCTACCCTCGATTCCAAAGCTGGCATAGTTTACTGCTCCTTCGGCGTAGGAAGGTAGACCCAAAAAAACCGAAAGTGATTCTTTTTGTGCGGTAAAAAAAGTTTCGAAGAGGCGTTGTTCCAGGTAGCTGTCATACTTGGGAAAAGCAAAGGGGGTGTGATCGGGAAAAACTCCACTACACTCCTGGATGGAAAATATCCCATTCTCCAAGGCGCTTATTTCTATTTCCAGAGAGGCTAGACCGAAAAAAAAGGGACTTAGAATCTGCAATCGCTGGGAGGTATCGCTGTTAGTGGCCTGTTCTGCGAGTTGAAAATGCTGAGGGCTTAGGGCCATTCCTTCGAGCCAAACCACCTTGTCACTCATAATCCCCCGCTCGCTGCTTTAATTTCTGTAATCCCTGCAAAAGCCTTCTGGAAATGGCTTTCCAAAGTATAAATCTACTTACTTCTGACTTATTCTACTGAAAATGAAGTGAAACCCAGAGAGCGCTCAAGCAACAAAGTTGAGACATCGCTTAGCTATATTGAGACGTTCGCCCCAGTCGGCGATTTTTTGGAGGCCGAAGACATGTTTTCTTTGAGTTATAAGTTCATTTGGCTACTCTTGCCGACTTTACTGTATTCCTTCGAGAGTTCGGGTCATCTCACCGTTCTCTCGCAACCCGAAGGAGCGGAGATCTGGGTCTCAGCCCCGGGTAAGCCCCGGGTACTACTCGGCAAAACCCCACTCAATTATTTCGAATTAAAAAGCGCCACCTACGACATGCTGCTATTGCTAGAAGATCATGATTCTCTCTCCATCAGAACTGTAGAGGTCAAAGCAGGAGACCATTTAAAAATCGAAAAGAATCTGCGTTCACGCTATGGAATTTTGAAAGTAAACACCTCACCCGACAGCGGTGAAATTTTTATGAACGATTTGAAAGTGGGTATAGCCCCCTACCTGAATCAACTGATGATTCCTGGCCAATATAATGTGCGCATCGTTCACCCCAGTCCCTTGTTTCGCCCTGCTGAAATTCCTCTGCAAATCACTCAGGGTGATACCTTAACCGTTGAGAAACAAATGCGCTATCGAGACAAAAATTTCAACCATGAACATCTGTCAATTCCAGCCTGGTTTCTGCAAGCCGAGTTGGGATGGCAATGGCTGAATGTAACCGGTGTCTATGATAGCATGGGCAAGACCGATTATTTTGAAACCGATGCAGTTCAGTCCCAAACACTTTTTCCGATTATCCTGCGGCTAGGGCTACCGCACGATCTTGAATTTCATCTACATCTACCCTTTGTTCGCAAAAAATTATCAGATTCGTTGAACGCTATCGGCGGACCGTATGATTTGGCCCTC
>JBBQAD010000262.1:0-5561 GCA_038315885.1 Fibrobacteria bacterium
TTGTCATTGCAAGAAATTTGCTAAATTTACTTAGCTTGTGAAGAGTTTATAAGTGTTAAGTTGATTTTAGCTTAGCAGTTCAATTGAGCAGTCGGTTGTCTAAACAAGCTGGAGGATTTCGATGAAAAGAACCCATTTAACAGCAATTTCAGCTATGTGTATCTGGCTGATCAACCCCGCTATGGCCAATGTAACAGCAGCCAAGAGGGCAAACAACATACTAAAGGCAACGCAGGTCACAGCAGGCGTCGGCCTTGTCCTAGGTGCAAGCGATGCCACAATGCTCGCAGGTTTGACCAACCATCAAAAAATCTTAGTCCAAGCTACCATGCTAAACGACAGTTTGGTTCCCGCTGCGAGACAATCGATAATGGCTGAAGGTCTCTATGGATTAGTTACTATCGATGCTCCCGGACAATCGAATCGATTGCCTTATTCTGACAACTTGGCCAATTTTGTTATCACCGACAATTTACTGACTTTGATAAACAAGGGACTGCCTTTAAGTGAAGTAATTCGTGTGTTGGCTCCCTATGGAACTGCCTATGTCGGCCAAAGCGGTACGTCGAGTATGACAGCCCAGCAATTGGAGGCTGCATTGAAGGATGCTGGTATCAGCAATTATCAGATAATCGAAGATGGAGGCCCCCATGCCTTGATCAAAAAAGCGGCGACAGGCCTGGATGATTGGACGCACTTCGACTACGGACCAGAAGGCAACGCGGTCTCGCATGATAACGTGAAGCCGCCTTCATTTAAAAAGTGGACCGCACCAGGTGAGGCATGCGCGAAAATTGGGGGTTACACACTACCCGGTTTTCGTACTGCAAAGGGTAGAGTGTTCTATTATAAAGTCGATTGTTCGGGTTCTGATCGATTTCACTTAGTTGCCCGCGATGCTTTTAACGGAACTCAATTGTGGGATAAGGATGTTGGTACAGATTGCGGTAGCAATGGCTCTCCCATGAATTGGCAATTTGTAACCAATGAAGATCGTATCTATACCTCCTACTCTCGATCTACAGGTGCCGTGGTTGCTCTCGATGCAGCCAATGGTTCAGTAGTTAAGACCTATGATCAAGCCAAATGGCCAAAGGGCTTAAACTCGATGCGTCAATTGCGCATCATTTATGTTGACGGAAAGTTGTTGCTATCGGCCTGGAATCTGTTATATGCCTTGGATCCACAGAGTGGAGCGGTTCTTTGGAAATATGATGCAGGCTCAAAAAACATTTGGATACCCGTTGCCAGCAAGGAGGCAGGTAAGGTCTTCATGGTTCTTAGTACCTCTTCTAGCCCGGGTGGCACCCGCTGGCCATATGCTCAACAAGATGAAATAATTTGTGTAAACCTTGCTGATGGCAAATTTGAGTGGAGTAACAAAGAACTCTCGGGAAAAACCGTAAGTCAATTGGTCTATTCCTCTGGATATCTCGGCATCTTTAACAACCGCGCAATTGGGGGAGGAGATAAAGAGCCTTTATTGGCATGTATCCGCACGAGTGATGCAAAACTATTATGGCAACAGACCTACAAAACGGAATATAACATGTTCGGTTACAATATGTTTATTCGCGATAAGGTGATGTATTTCGTCGATGCCTGGACTATCCGCATGGTTGATCTCGCCAAAGGCGGGAACGAGGGCCGGTGGCATATGACACCGTCTATCAACCAGCGCTGTACAAAAGGCACTGCAACAGATAATTTTATCGTCTATGGATTCAGTACTTTTGTTGATAAAAGTTTCAAATATAGACCCATGATGGTCAAGCGCAGCGGCTGCGGAACAGCATCCCAGCTTGCCTTAGGCCAAGTTTATTTTACTCCTAATCGCTGCGGTTGTGTAGCAAACCAACCTGAAGGCTTCGTTGCTCTCTCAAGCGAGGGCGGAACTAAAGTAGTCTCCGATGATGCACGCATGATTGATGGAAGATGGAACACGACCTTTACATTTCCCACCACGTCGATTCGAAGATTGCGAAAAAGCTCAAGCGCCTTGGATGTAAACAGTCCAATAGTGGCCGATTGGCGAAACCGACAATCAGTTTCAGTAGGACTAGCCAAAACAAGTAGCGCCTTGACAGAGCCGTATACATTCCAGCTTAATGCCGATGAGCATCGGGTAGATGTCGAGAAGAATGGGACTTTTGTTTACAGTATTGTCTTGGGTGGACGCCCAACAGGACAGCCTCTGGTTGATGGAGACAAGGTATACATCGGAGGAAGGGATGGATGGGTCTACTGCACTCAACTTTCTACCGGCAAGGCGCTTTGGCGCTTTTTGGCAGCACCGTATGAACGACGGATTATTATCGATGGACAACTTGAATCTACTTGGCCCATATCTGAGATGAAATTGGCCGACAAGGTTCTGCAGGTGTCGGCGGGAACCAACACAGAAATGCAAGGCGGTATTTTTTCTTATGCCGTGAAACCATCAAATGGTGAGTTACTCTGGAAAAAGCGAAGTTACGCGGTCTCCGATGGTGGTCCATCTACTTTAAAAACAGAAACAATCGCTTTGGGAGAGGCTCCCTTTTTGGATCCAGCGACTAATTTCAATTCATCCTCGTCGCCCGAGATTGAAAAAAAGTTGGTCCAGAGCTCCGAAATTGGAATATCGCCCAAAATCGATCCTTCTAGCAAAATCTATAACACCAAGGGACAAAAAGTTCCTACAAAAGAAGTGGGAAAGCTGTTGAACCAAAACAAAGGTTTGCCAGGAGTCTACATCCAAAAGAATTCCCAAAGGGGCTTGGATTCTTTAATGCAATAGATTCTGTTAGTTCAAAGATTACCTGTTACACTAGAATGGTTTTTAATATGCCAATTCATGGAGTATGAAAGCAGGTGTTTAACTTAGTTCCCGTAAACGTTTTTCAATAAAGCGGCGATCAGGAACAGTATGTAAGAACAAGAGCACGTTGGTAAGCTTCTCTGGCTTCAATCGTTCTGCCCAGACGTCGGTAGAAATCTGCCTTAGCAGAATGAAAGAGGAAATAATTCTCTAATTCTCCTTCAATCTGTAACTCTACAAGAGAACAAAGCCCAGCTTCTGGTCCTTCGGCCATTGACAGAGCCGCTGCCCGGCTCAGTAATACAACGGGAGACGGATTGATAAGCAGGAGTCGATCATAGAGTAAAACAATTTGTTCCCAGTCGGTATCGGCACTACCTGAAGATAAGGCTTGCTCAACCAGGGCTTTGCCTTCCCCGCACGATGCGCTGGGCTAGGGTAGTGGGGGCTATCAAAAAGGCCCGGGCAATTTCTTCGGTGCTTAGCCCACGCACTTCGCGTAGGGTCAAGGGCACTTGAGCTTCCAATGAAAGTGCGGGATGGCAACATGTGAAGATAAGCCGCAATCGATCATTTTCCAATTGTTCCCAAGAGTCGATTTTTCGATCTGTATCAGCTTCTATAGCTGCTGCAAAGGCTTCGTGAAGCGCTTCTTCTGCCAAATCGAAATCGCCTAAGAGTCGAACCAGGGTGGCAAAAACCTTCCGAGACTCACTGCGGTAGATTTGTTCAATCTGTGACGACACTGCTGTTGTTGTCGAAGCATTCTTCCCGGCTTGTTTTAGAAAAGCATCCATGACAAAGCAATGTAAATCCCAAAGCTCAGAAATTTGACAAGCTTCGAACGACTTGGAGACTCTTTATAAGATAAAAGCCTAAGCTGGAGATGTAAGAAAGTCCTTGAAAATGTATTTTGAGGGTGATACGGGATGCTCAAATTTGCTAAATCCAAGTCTGACTGTTCCTAGGATAAACCAGCATCTCTTCTAGGGAACATAACCAAGATCATGGAAAACATGATAAAACGAATCGGTAAGGAACAAAAATGAAAATTTTGATAACGGGTGCTTGTGGATTTATTGGTTCCAATTTTATTCGTTTGCTTCTTGAGAAAAGACCGGATTGGAATCTCGTGAATTTGGATAAAATGACCTACGCGGGTGACACAGGAAGCCTGAAGGAGTTCGAATCCCACCCGAATTATCGCTTGGTGAAGGGTGATATAATAGACAAAGGCACCGTTGAAGCAGTCATGACCGAGGGCTTTGATGGAGTAATACACTTTGCCGCAGAAAGCCATGTTGACAGAAGCATTCATGGTCCAGAAATCTTTGTTGAAACAAATGTGTTAGGGACTCAAATTCTGCTGGAGGCTGCCCGAAAAGCAAAAATAAAACGCTTTTTGCATGTATCTACCGATGAAGTCTATGGTTCATTAGGGGCTACCGGCCTTTTTAGTGAAACAACGCCCCTGGCACCGAATTCTCCTTATAGCGCTAGTAAAACAGGTTCCGATCTGTTGGTGCGGGCTTATTTTGAAACCTATAAGATGGATGCAGTCATTACTCGTTGCTCGAATAATTATGGACCCTATCAGTATCCTGAGAAACTGATTCCCCTGGCAATTACCAATTTAATCGACGGCAAAAAAATCCCAGTCTATGGCGACGGCCTTAACATTCGCGATTGGATACATGTTGTTGATCATTGTCGTGGGGTATTGTTAGCCTTTGAAAAGGGTAAGTCGGGAGAAGTGTACAATATCGGCGGTTCTAATGAACAGCGTAACATTGATATCGCAAGAATGCTGCTAAAGCTCTTGGGAAAAGACGAAAAATCCCTGGAATTTGTAGAAGACCGTTTAGGGCATGATCGCCGTTATGCAATTGATGCCACAAAAATAAAAACCGAACTAGGCTGGACGCCGCAACATAGTTTCACTGAAGGCCTGGAACAGACAGTAGCTTGGTATCAGAAAAACGAAGCCTGGTGGCGTCCCCTAAGGGATAAGACATAATAAGCTGCGACCGGACACATATAGACTCGGTCGGAAACGTTTATAAAGCGAATTGTTCGAGATGCTGCTCTTAGTAACACTTGATGTGCGCCGTGAAGCTATTGCCGTGTTTCATAAATTTGAAAAAAATGCTGCAAGAGTAATGGCCAAGTATGGCGGGGCTATCAAGTCAGCCTGGAAATCAAACGAATTAAAAGGACTTCCTGAGAGTAACAGTTATCGAGAAATACATTTGGTGTATTTTCCAGACTTTATCAGTCTCGAAGACTATCGACATGACCCAGAATTACTTGCTTGGACGCCTCAACGAGAGGCTTCCATACTCAGAACTCAAATTGAAGTGCTAGAAGAGATAAATTTAAAATAAAAACCCGGTCGGAGTTTTTTGGCCCTCTCTGCAACTTTCGCGTTATCTGGATACATGGAATAGCCAGACTCCCAAATTGCTTGACGGGGCTGCTCTGTAGGCGAAGGTTTGGGATTTTTACGGTTAAAAAAACCTTGACACCAAACCCTTAAGTCCGTCTACTTTTGTCAAAAAACCACTAAGCAAGGTTGAAACAAAATATGGTTTCAAATCGATTCTCACTTGCCCTTATTGTTACTGCCTTGTTGTTTTCAAGTATAACAGCCATACCCATAAAAAGGGTAATTCTGACTACAGAAACAGAAACTAAAGTTTCTCCTGTTTCGCGTGGTTTATTTGGTATGAATATCAATTTAGGCCTTCGAGGTGCTCAGGCC
>JBBQAD010000327.1:0-4676 GCA_038315885.1 Fibrobacteria bacterium
TTTTCCGCCGCTACTTGGACTGATAAAATTTACTTTTGGTCCGATTTTATCGGGTTCAGCTTGGTGTACCAAGAATGCTGATCCTCCAGAATGATCATTTCCCGCAAAGAGCAGATTGCCAATGGGTGTAGCAAAATCCTCATCTCCACCGGCCTTACCTTGAGATACTATTGGCCAGTCTTTTTTGCTCATATCGAATTTTGCAAATCCCATTTTTGAAAATCCGCCCAAAACAAATCCATCGCTTATGGAGATATATCCTCCTTTATCCCCTACCTCTTTTGTTTTCCCTACTAACTTTATTTCGGTTGGGTCGCTTACATCAAAGACTTCAACACCTCCCTTACCCACGACAGCTCCATAGATACGGTTTCCATTAAATAAGCTGGCATAGATAGTTGCTGCTTTGGTAGTTGTGGCTAATAATTGGGGATTTTCTGGATCTGAAATATCAAAAGTTGAATAACCTGACTGGTCCATTGAGCTCGCAAACAGAAGATTTCCGACGGCATGAACCGGGCCAATTCTAAAACCTCCAGTTTTATTGCGTGGAATGTTTTTTACAAATCTGGGCTTAGATGCATCGCGAACCTCGGCAATAAAAAGGCCATTTCCTGAACCGCCAGCGTATACATAATCACCTTGCCATGCAGTCCACCAAACACCGGCATCGTAGTCACTTCGTTTTGCTCCGGGAAGTTTCAGGTAACTAAGCCGCTTTGGATTTTGTATATCAGACCAATCCCAAAAATGTATTCCCTCGTCGGCTTGTAAGCAGGCGATGTCATCATTTCGCATTGACCAGCCATGAGGTTCGCGTATCGATTTCGTGTCATCATTGTAATGGTCTACAACTAATTTAGGATTACGGGGATCATCTAAATCATAGAAGGCGAAGCCTCCATCTCCGGCCCCACTATCTCTAGAGTAAATGACAGCGACCTTGTCTTTATGAACTGTTACAGAGCCATGTCCGTGTCTATTTTTAATTCGGGAAATCTCTTTACCAACTTCATCGGCTTTATAGGTGAGATTGCCAATAGCTGAGTTAGCTATCGAAACCAGAAATAGCGAATTAACTACCAGCAGTAAATTCCATTTTGAATATATCTTCTTGAATTTGGCTTTTTTCATGAATTCCCCCAATCGAATGTCCGTATTTATGGGCATTGGCCGCCCTTGACTAACTTGCACTGAATCCAATCTAAGGCTAAAGAATTCATCCTTTTCGTGATGTCTTTCCAAAAAACTTGTGATATCTTACCAAAGATGCTAGATAAGAAATCTCAATTTTCTCAAGAAATTCTGCGGCAAGCCATTAATCCAAAGAGTATGCCAGGAGAAGTTTTCCCTCTCCACTTTCTCTGGGTAGGCTTAGACAAACCTTCACCTCGATTAATTATGCGCAGAAAGAAACCCCTTTTTTTTGGCTTGGAATGGATTCTGGAAGGTCAGCTGAAGTGCGACATTGACGGACACACTTTTATTGTAGAGCCCGGAGAGGTCTTTGTAAAGCCAATTGGAGTCCCTCATGTCTACCAAGCAATCGGTAAGGTGCTTAAGTATTACGTGGCCTTTTCAGGACCATGTATCGATGCAATGATACACACATTGGGATTGAATCGAAGTTCAAAATTCAAACCAGAGAATAGTGAGAAGTTAACAGAGTATTTTGAACATGCACTCCACATTCTTGCACAAGAAAAGAAACCAATGCATCAGCTTGCCTCCCTATATGCATATGAATTTTTGCTTTACATAGCATCTTGCGTCAGACAGACGCTGTATCCAGAACAAATCCTGCGGGCGATGGATTACATCCACTCCAATTTTCGGGAGAGACCAAATTTGAAAAAAATTTCAAGCCACGCTGGAACCAGCGCAACCCAGTTAAACAGACTTTTTCATCAGTACCTGAATATGAGTCCATTTCAATTTCTAATCAATGAGCGATTGGATTTAGCCAAGGGAATGTTACGTTCAACCCAGATGCCGATTCATTCGATTGCCGATACTCTAGGCTATTCTGACATGATGCAATTTTCAGCACAATTCAGGCAATACGAAAAACTGGCCCCTCGCGATTACCGAAAGCAAAACACGATCATTTCTTAATCCTTGAACTCTTTAGTCTCAATTGGGCTTCAAGCAGAGTAATTCTTGTTTTTACATTTAAGCCTTGCAGAAGGGGAATCCGATGGCTGGATTGGTATTAGAAGGAAAATTATTAGACGGCAAATATTTAGCTAAGCAATTAGAGACAGATTTGGCTATTCGAGTCGAAGCACTCAAAAAAAAGAACCAGGGACGCATTCCCATTTTGGCCACCATTCTCGTGGGTGATGACCCCGCTTCGGCCACCTATGTAAAGATGAAGGGCAATGCTTGTAAGCGAGTGGGGATGGATTCCCAGCGGGTTGTTTTACCTCAGAGCACAACAACTGAAGAACTGTTAGCCCAAATTGATACACTGAATGCGAACGCTGATGTGCACGGAATATTGTTACAGCACCCTGTTCCCTCCCAGATTGATGAAAGAAGGTGTTTCGATAGAATATCAATCAATAAAGATGTCGATGGCGTAACCTGCCACGGATTTGGCCGCATGGCGATGCAGGAATCAGCCTTTGGTTCAGCCACCCCAGCCGGAATTATGCGGCTTCTGCAACATTATCAAATTCCTTTGGCAGGAAAATTGGCAGTTGTTATTGGACGCAGCCCCATCTTGGGCAAACCAATGGCACTTATGTTACTCAATGCCAATTCTACCGTGTTAATCTGTCACTCGAAAACAGAGAACTTAACGAGCTTAATCGGACAAGCTGATATAGTAGTTGGAGCCGTCGGCAGACCTGAATTTATAAAAGGCAGCTGGATTAAAGCCGGGGCTGTCGTTGTTGATGCTGGTTATCATCCCGGGGGCCTTGGGGATATTGAACTCTCAGCTGTTATTGAAAAATGCAGTGCCTATACGCCCGTACCTGGCGGAGTGGGACCCATGACCATCAGTACTCTCATTGCCCAGACTGTTGAGGCAGCAGAAAGAGCCTCTGCCTGAAAATGTTGCACGAAGGGATGCCGTGGCGCCGCTATCAATGCCAAGTTTGCGGATTTGTGTACTTCGAAGAAGAAGGAGACCCTGATGGAGGCTTGGCTCCCGGAACCCGTTTCGAAGATATTCCCGAAGATTGGCTTTGCCCCGTTTGCGGAGTAACAAAAGCCGACTTTGAGTTAAGGATGACTTGAAGGATAGAACTATTCTAGCGTCAAAGTTGGACAGGATTACAAATTTTTTCATTTGTAATTTGTAGTTCATCAAAGGATTGGTAATGAGCGAAAAATCAAAAGGACCTTGGATCAATGCCGAGGCCAAAAGGCCCGATGATACAGATGCATTGCGAAACCGTATTTCCAGTTACGAAGAATTTGCTAGTCGCGACATTTTGGAAATACTGGAACACTGGATGGACCGCTTCGAGGTGAATCCCAAATTATTTCTTGATATGGGCTGTGGTACAGGAAAGCAAACCCACGCCATATTAAAAAAATTCCCTGATGCTCAGGTTTTAGCTCTGGATCTATCTGAAGAAGCTGTCGCAACACTCCAAAATATCCCGAGAGTTCAATGTAAACGAATTGATATGAATGATTGGGATGCCTTAAAGGACTTTCTTGACCCTTACAAAGGCAAAATTGACGGCCTTATTAGTTTCTATGCCATCTATTATGCCAAAAATCATGCGCATCTATTACACCGGTTGATGCCCTATCTAAGCCTTGAAGGAAAAGTATTGGTAACAGGTTACAGTCGATATAACAATTGGGAATTGGTGGATATGACTCGCCGATTTTCAGGAATTAGTCCAGAAACAGATGATTTCTTAGACCCTCTAAAGGTCAAGGATGATTTTGAAGATTGTTATGTCGATTGGCAATATTTTCATAATCCCTTGCGCTTCCCAAGTATTGAAACATTTACAAGGTATTACTGTAATTATGGCTTGTATGATCCGAAAATTGAAGATAATATTTTAAAAGAAGTGGGACAAATTATCACGGATCTGGGGCAGTTTGAACTTAGTAAAATCGCCCTCTCAATTGAAATGACCAAGATCCCCCCTTCTAAATGTATTCGAAAGCTTCCCGAACCTCTGGAAAGTCACTTTTTTTCACCTCTCCATTATCGTGAACTATTACAGCAGCTGATCGATGAAAAATACCAGATTGTGAGTATAGAGAAACTGGATAAAGTGAAAGAATTAAACGCTGATGTTAAGATTCTTATCCTTCGCCATGATGTAGACATATCGGTTGAATTGGCTTTGGAGATGGCCAAGATTGAGAATGAATTTGGTATTCAGAGCAGCTATTATATTCTAATGTCGGGTGAGTTTTTCAATCCTCTGGCTAAACGAAATCGTGATTCGATTCGTAACATTGAAAAATTAGGTCATGAAATCGGTTTGCATTTCGATAGTCCTCAAGAATTCGGGTCCGATCAAAAAGTATTAGAGGCACTGCTGGGGCATCCCATCAAAAGTTATTCCCAACATAATCCCACTATAATGGGATTTAAAAACATCGATACGAAAAACTTGAAAAACGCTTATGATACAGATATTCAAGAAACTATGGGTTTCCGCTATGTATCCGACTCAGGAATGCGCTGGCGTGAG
>JBBQAD010000412.1:0-3698 GCA_038315885.1 Fibrobacteria bacterium
TCTAGAATAGGCTTAGCCTTTTCAGGTTGAACGCGGGCAAGGTAGGCTTTTGCCATCGCCATGGACTTTCCATTTTCCGGGCTGTTCGACTGTTCCAGCTTTTTTGATAAGTCGATGGCCTCGATTTTATGGTTTACTTCCAGTAATGCATTCAATAAACACAGTCCAAGATTTTCAGAGAGAGAATCCCATTTAGTTTTTTCTCCGATTAGCTGGACGATCTCAGAATATCTGTTCTGTGCACAAGCCTTTTTTGCCAATGCTCCGGCATACACAAATTGGCCCGGATTTGTCCCCCAGAGTTCTTGATTGAGTTTTAAGGATAGGGTATCACTTCCGGCTTGACCTAAGGCCTTTGCGTACATCCATTTTAGGTCTTCTTTTAGAACTCCATCCTTAAGGGCTTTCTGACTGTAAACCCTTTCGGCTTTTTCGAGTTCTCCATTTTGCAGATAGGTTTTGGCCAATAATTCCTTAAAATCAGGGTCCTTAATATGATTCTTGCTCTGTGCTTCCAAGGCGGCAATGGCATCAGTATGTTTTTCAGCTTGAGCTGCCAATATTCCATACGCAAATTGAATCGAATCTCGAAGCTTTGATTTTGCTGGCAGCAAGCGAATCTGATTTTCCATGGCAAGCAATCTTTCATTAACTTGATTAGAATCAACTGAATACATTTCAGCTAAAAGCGACCATGCATCTAAATCATCGGTATGAATACTTAGCCATGCATTCAAATACTGTAGAGATTGCTTATGGTCAGAACTATTTTTGCTTTCGAAAAGCAGTTTGGCATACTCGAAATTCCACTGGGAATTCTGGGGATTGCTCTTTATAAACGCCTCAAGGGCCCGCCGTTTCTGTGAAACTGCTTCAGAAGCACTTGAATCACTGTGATTGAAAGCGGGACTGTTACCAGGATTGGTAAATAAGGATTGAACCCACAAGGTGGCGAGTTGGGAATCGGGTTTTACAGAATCGATGGAATGACTAGATAAATAGACAAGGGCTGACTTTGCTTCTGGATTTTTGATGTAGTTATTGATGAGTAGCATGGCATTTTTATTGTGTAACAATGAATCTGGAGTCAGACGGTAGAGTGACATCCAGGTCTGGGCTGCATCAGCAGGCTTTCCATTGAGTGCCTGACTGGTGGCAAGTTGCATTTGTAAAACCGCACTGTTTTTCTTGCCTTGATTTGCGTAGGTATCTTGATGCTTCAGAAGCAGGGGAAGATTATCCTTTATTTGTGCTTCTGTTACAATTGAGGCAAGTACGATTTTGTCAGCTTCAGTAGAACCAGGCTTGTCTGAAAGTGGCTTTACTAAAGTATATGCTCTATCAAGCAGGTTTTGGGAGAGATACAGATTGGCCAGTTCGAACCTGAAGTATTCATGATCAGGATTTTCAGATTGTAGCTGGGTAAGAACACTTTCTAACTCGTTTTTTTTACCCTGTTTTTTTAATAAAGAAATCAAATGAGATTGAACAACTGTATCTTTTGCATCGATTTGAAAGGCAAGCTTCCAGCTGTTGAGCGCCTCATTTTCAAAATCTTTCTGTTCATATGCCAAAGCCAGTCGCTTATTAATTTCCAATGACCTCGGACTTTTCTTCTGTAAAATACCATAGGCGGCAATGGCGTCGGACCATCTCTCCAGGCGAAAGAACAAATCGGCAACCTCCTGGTCCTGAGGAGTGGATTGCATTACATTTTTTAAAAACTTGGAATAGACATCTGCAGCCCCGCCGGGTAGGTCTTGTTTCATATAGACCGAAGCCAGGCGCATCCATACCTTTTCATCTTTCGGTTTCAGTTGGGTGTACTTCTCCAGATAGGGAATGTTTTTTGGTGATTCCGTTAGATTGGCAAGTTTGAGATACCATTCGGCAGCATCAAATGGCTTGTCATCCTTCTCCAAGGCTTGAGCACCTAGGGTGAGCGTCTTTTCATTCTGTTTCTCAAGTTTATTGAGGGAAATGATACACTGGGAGAATTCTCCCATGTTATACAGTAAAATGGCCTCAGCCATGCGAAGTTTTTGATTTTTTTCTTGGTAGATAATGGATTCTTGTAATTCACTTATAAATGAGGCCGTATCTAAGCCAGGATAGTCTTGCTTTAAGACCGCTTCCAATTTTTGGTTAAAATTCTCTAGAGCCAGAGGGATAGAAACAAAAACCAAAAAAAAGAAAGCTAGAGAGACAAGTAGAGGGGCAAAAAACCGGGTTTTGCAGTTCTTTCTTAAAGCTGAGTGATGATCAAGCAGCAAATTGCGCATAAGGTCTTTCAATAAGATCATATTTTCCTCAATATTTGCGCAACAGCTAGGCTCTTAAAAACTTTGAAGACTTGTTTAATAAAAAAAATTCTTTGTCCTTAGGCTATGGTTTTTTAGAGCTTCTGAGGAGAATTGAGGCAGAACAATTTATTGCTACTGTTTCAGCCTATGTCAGGTTCTTCATTTCATCTAAATATCTTAATAAAACAGTACTTTTTCAGAGCTTTGTTTAGCATTAGCCTATTTTACTCGTCCTGTGGTCAAGATCCTAAAACCCTGAACAAATCTTTAGATTTTGTGACTCTTTATCCTCCCATCGCCTGGTTGGTAAGTCAAATTGTTGGAGATAGTGTTTCTGTACATTCGCTAATTCCCCCTGGTGCAGACCCCCATGTGCACGAGTTGCGGCCGGCCGATTTAAGGGCGATTAAATCTACTAGTGTTCTGTTTGGCTTTGGGGAGGCTTGGCGTGAAAATGAGCAATTGTTAAAGAACCAATTTCCCGAAAACGCCAAATGGGTGGATATCAGCCTAGGAATAGAGCCCTTGTTCAAGGGAGGAGCGGCAGCCGATCCGCATTTGTGGTATTCGCTTAGATTTATGAGTAGCGCAGCGCGAATTGTAACAGAAACACTTGTAAAGTTATCCCCTGAGTTCGCAGAACGTTTTCAAAAAAATGGTTTTGAAATACAAAAGAAATTGAGTGAATTAGAGGCGCGCTATCGTCTTGGGCTAAATGCTTGCAAGAGTGATACTATTTGGCTGAGTCATTCTTCCTTGGCATACATGGCAAGAGATTTTGGTCTAATAGAAATTTCCATCAGTGGTCCCGATGATGAAAATACCCCCAGCCCCCAGGAAATGGAAAAACTTTTACGGATGGCTCGGGACAGTCGCTTGTCTGTTTTGCTAGAACCCGCAGAAGCCCACTCTCGCCTAGGACCCATTTTTGCAAAAGAAGCCGGTGCGACTTTGTTGGAATTGGAGCCTTTACTCAATGGTGAAGATTACCTTTCTGCCATGAGCAAAAATTTGCCAAGCCTTATTCGCGCATGTGTGGCCAACTAATGGTCGTCGAAGTGAAAAATCTGGGTTTTGGCTATCGCCGCAGCTTGGCTATTGAATCGGTAAATTGGTCGCTGACAAAAGGTGATTTTGTCGCTTTGCTAGGACCGAATGGGTCAGGTAAATCCACATTAGTAAAATTAATTTTGGGTTTTTTGCAGCCTCAACTTGGAAGTGTTACTCTCTATGGGCAACCACCCCATTTGTTTAAAGATTGGAAGCGCATAGGCTATGTGCCCCAGGGAACCAGTATTGAACAGCAGTTTCCTGGTAAGGTTAAAGAAATTCTCTCTTTAAAACCTTGTAACTCTGCTTTTACCAAACTATTGGGAGAGTGGTCAAGTTTGGGAG
>JBBQAD010000067.1:0-10517 GCA_038315885.1 Fibrobacteria bacterium
GGCGGCTTGACGGCTGGTCTCAAACTCCCTATTTAGCCAGGAGCAAAAAATGGAAATCGTGCTTGCCTTCTCTAAGGTCGCCACACCAGTGGCTTATGGAATTTCCATGTGGTTTTACGCTAAACTTTTTTTGGCAAGCGATGAAAGTAAATGGTCTAAAGCCGCCAGTAGAACATTTGTAATAGCTTGGGTAATACATACCCTGTTGTTAATTCTGTTGTCGGCAAATTATCGCAACTGCCCTTTAAGCACTTGGGGCGAAGGTCTGTTATTCTCCACCTGGCTTTTGGCCATCATTCATTTTGTATCCGAATGGATTTCGGGCACTCAAAGGCTTAGTGCTTTTATTCTAACTCCTATAACCTTGGGCTGCGCCATCGGGGTGTTTTTTATAAAAGGAGCGTATATCTTACCCGAAGAGTTACGCAGCGCCTATTTCAATTTTCACATTGCCGCGAGTTTAACCGCCTATGCCTGTTTTTCAATGTCCTCAGTTTTAGCCAGCCTGTATTTAGTATTACATCGAAGATTAAAACTTAAACAATTTGATATTGCTTTTCGTAAATTACCTCCTCTCGACAAATTGGATAAATTGGCAGCTACCTGGGCGGTACTTGGCAGTCTGCTAATGATACTTGCCTCTGCCATTGGATATTTCTGGGTATTTCACAAGGGGCTTGAAGGAATGAGGACTCGCGAAGCTGCTATTCTTCTTGCTTTAGTAATCTATCTCGGCGCAGCCCTAACACGTTTTTCTCCTGGCTTTAGAGGCAAGCGACATGCAATCACCTTGCTAATTGCCTTTGCCATTTTGCTAATCGGCCATTTTCTGCATAGTCATGGGTATGCCGGGTGACCTCGGCCCATCTGCATAGTCTCGTATTGGGGGTTAATCACCGCACCTGTCCGGTCGAGCTTCGCGAAAAGTTGCAAATCGGCAAAGACAGCCTGGCCGATTTTGTTAATAAAATTACAATGCACCCTGACAAGACTGAAATAGTGATACTGTCAACCTGTAACAGAACAGAGCTATATGCCGCGACAGAAAACCCAGACGAGTTGCTTCCAAAACTGTATTCAGTCTGGACCGAACACTGTAATGTCTCCCAAGATGAACTAAAAAAACATGCCTACCAATACTTCCATGGTGAGGCTATTCGTCACCTCTTGCGCGTGGTCTGTTCACTAGACAGCTTAGTATTAGGCGAAGCCCAAATTTTTGGACAAGTAAAAGAGGCCTATGCCCAGTGTAGAGATTTGGGTTGCCTGGGCTTCTATATGAACCACCTATTTCAGTCGGCGATGACTGCTGGAAAAAGGGTACGTAGTGAAACCAGCATTAACCAAGGTGCCGTCAGTATCAGTTACGCTGCTGTAGAACTGGCCAAGAAGGTAATGGGCGACCTGAGCGATAAGTCGGTCGCTTTGATTGGAACAGGAGAAATGGGCGAACTGGCCGCCCAACATTTAAAAAAAGCAGGAGTGAAACAGTTTGTGATTTTCAACCGTTCTCCTGCGGGCGCCGAAAAATTGGCCGCCGCCTACGATGGTCAGTTTTTTTTACTTGATGACCTAGAAGAAAAACTGGATCAGTGTGATATTGTTATTTCTGCCACCGGATCACCTCTGATTGTTGTAAACAAAAAACAGATTCAAGCCGTCATGCGCAAACGGCAGGGAACTGCTCTTTTTTTAATTGATATCGCACTGCCCCGCGATATCGAGGCCAGTGTGAATGAAATAAACAACGTTTTTCTTTTCACCATCGACGATTTGAAAGATGTAGTCGATCAGAATTTTAATGCAAGACGAAGTGCCGCTGAAAACGCCCAGATTATAATTGAGAGTGAAGCAAAACATATTGAATCCTGGTATTACAGCTTAAATGTAGTGCCCATAGTGAAGTTGATGCGGGAGAAGTATCAGCAAATAGCCGAAAATGAATTAGAAAAGCATTTAAACATAAACGGAACCCTAAGTGATACAGAAATAGAAGCCTTAAAAAAATTTTCCCACAGCTTGATGAACAAATTTCTGCATGATCCTTCTACTCAATTAAAAAAAATGGCCGAAATGGGAGAGGGAGATCTGGCAGGCCATTTCGCCCGGACTCTCTTTATGCTAGACCTAAAGGATAGTGATGAACAAAGACAAACCTGAAAAAAAACTCATCTTGGGCACTCGAGGCAGCCCACTTGCGCTGACTCAAAGCAAATGGGTCGCAAAGCAATTAGAAGAAAATATTCGGGGCTTAGAGGTTGAAATCAAGATTATCCGCAGCACGGGTGATGCGGATCAAAAAACCAGTTTGACTGATTTTCCCACCATGGGAGTCTTTGTCAAAGAGTTACAACAAGCCCTCTTGGATAAAACTATTGACTTGGCGGTCCATTCTTTAAAAGATGTACCCGAAGAAGGGCCCGCTGGTTTAGAACTCTGTGCTTTTCCCCAACGCGAAGATGCACGTGATGCATTTATTAGTAAGGGTGCTAAACTTTTAGAGCTACCCCAGGGAGCGAAGGTAGGCACCGGTTCTCCCCGAAGACAGGTTCAATTAAAAAAAATTCGCCCTGATCTTGAGTTTCACACACTGCGCGGCAATATTGATACACGATTGGCGAAGCTGGAAAGCGGAGAAATGGATGCCATTATTTTGGCCTGCGCGGGTTTAAAGAGATTGGGTCTGGAAGCAAAGATTACTCAACGTTTCTCTTTTGCAGAGATGATTCCGGCAGTGGGACAGGGAATTTTGGCCATCGAATGCCGCGCCCACGATGAAATATGTAAACAGGCTGTCAGTCACATTGATGATTTTTCCGCCCGATTGCAGGCCTCGACAGAGAGACTGCTGATGGCTCGCTTGGGTGGCGGATGTAAAGTTCCTTTGGCCGCCCATGCTTATGATTACATGGACGGGCTACGTTTAATCGCCATGTTGGCTGACCCCAAAAGCGGAAGAATCATTCGCGTAGAACAAAGCGCTTCGCTTGAAGATTGGGAGGAACTTGCAGTGGAACTAGCCCAGCGGCTAGAGGACGAGTGTAGCGATGTGGGAATTCCGATTCCCAAAAATTATCGGTAATTTAGTAAAGTGACAGATTCAAAATGGATAGAAAGAAGCTTCACATTCTTTGAATCAGATAAAACCTAAATCGATGAAGTCACAAATCGGGATAAACACCAGTGTAATAAAAACACGTCCTGCGGGACAGGCAGCTGAACTAAGCCAAGCCTTGCAGGCTTTGGGTATAAATGTGATTGAAATTCCGATGGTGGAAATAATTCCTGAAATTATCAATCTTGAGAAATTATCGGTATTTCTTTCTGCTAATGGATCGGTTAATGTATCTGATTCGAACGGCTTAGATGATCCTCTCTCTGCAGAACATTATAAGGGAATTTTTTTTAGCAGTCCAAACGGAATCGAATATTTCGGAAAGCTTTTGACGCCTGCACAATTGGCGAAGTGGAGTGATAAACCGGTTTATTTAATCGGCCCCAAAGCCAAAGCACAGGCTGCTGCGCTGGGATTTAAAAAATTTTGGATTCCTCAAAATCCAAAAAATTACAGTCTGAATGGGTTTTTAACAGAGCTTCATAGATTTTCAGATCTACAAATATGGTTACATCCCTGTTCCAGTATTACTCAGGTTGTTCCCCTGGAATTTCAATTTCTTAACGTAAATATTCAAAACTTAAGTGTATATCGCCCAGACTGCCCTAAGGATAACCAGAGTCGTATAGTTTCCTTAAGCGAAACTTTAAGCAAATCCGAACCTTTAGAAAAGATAAGTGGAATCGTATTTTGCAGCTCTTCGGCTGTCACCAATTTCTCCAACTGTGTGACTGGTTCTTTAAGGGAAGCCTGGCTAAAGGGAAGCTGTATCAGTATCAGTATGGGAGCCTCAACCAGTCGTACACTGCAATCTTTACATATTAAAACAATATTAGAAGCGAAGACGGCCTCCGTCGAAGGCCTAGTGCAAGCCTTTATCAATTGGCATGAAATATTGACTTGAAATTTAGCCGCAAGGAGATACAAATGAGTGAAGCAAGACATCACCGAGCATCCCAAGTAATTCCTGGAGGAGTGAACTCCACCGTACGGGCCTTTCGTTCCGTGGGTGGCAGTCCGGTCTTTATGGAACGCGGTAAAGGCCCTTTTATCTATGATGCCGATGGCAAGGAGTATATCGATTTTGTCTGTAGTTGGGGCCCCTTGATATTAGGTCATGCACACCCTCATGTAACAGAGGCATTACACAAGGCGATTGAAAAAGGCACCAGTTTTGGCGCTTGCACAGAAGCAGAAACACTTTTAGCCGAAAGACTCTGTTTGGCCGTGCCTTCCTTTGAAAAGGTTCGACTGGTCAGTTCAGGTACCGAGGCCACCCTCTCTGCCCTCAGACTCGCCAGAGCATATACAGGCAGAGAGCGCTTTATGAAATTTCGCGGATGTTATCATGGGCATGCTGACAGTTTTTTGATTGAAGCCGGTTCCGGTGCCTTGACATTGGGACAGCCCTCCAGCCCAGGTGTTACAAAAGCCTGTGCCCAGGATACTCTTCTGGCCGAGTTCAATAATTTGGAATCCGTACAAGCCATTTTTAATAAATATGGGGATAGCATCTCCTGTGTATTTGTAGAACCCGTCGCTGGTAACATGGGTGTGGTTTTGCCCGAAGCTGGATTTCTGCAAGGACTTCGCAATCTTTGCACCGCAAATGGCAGCCTGTTGGTATTTGATGAAGTCATCACGGGTTTCCGTTTGGGACTATCGGGAGCGCAAGGATACTTTAATGTTACACCCGATCTGACTACCATGGGAAAAATCATCGGAGGAGGTTTGCCCTTAGGTGTCTATGGAGGAAAAGCTGAAATTATGGATAGGATCAGCCCACTTGGTCCAGTGTATCAAGCGGGTACATTATCAGGAAACCCCATTGCCACCGCAGCAGGTTTGGCTGTTCTCGATCTTCTGGAACAACCGGGTTTTTATGAATCCCTAAATTTTCGGGCTGAACAATGGGAAAACTCCACAAGGGAAGCCTTATCAGGTGCAGCTTTTCCATTCACAATTAATCGTCTCGGTAGTATGATGACCTTGTTTTTTACTGAATCTCCAGTAAGCAGTTATGCACAGGCAGTTCAATCAGATACCAAACGTTATGGTCGCTACTTCAGCGCCATGTTAGGTCAAGGTGTATACTTAGCTCCAGCGCAATTCGAAGCGGCTTTTATATCCTGTGAACATTCTGAAAAGGTGCTTGAACGCAGTTGCGAAGCAATTCGCAACTGTATCTCAGGATTATGATTTTAGGTTTGAGCCTCACCCCGAGCCATAATGATTTTTCCGGTGCGAACCACTTCGATGATTCCATACGAATCTAATACTGACTCGACGGCGTCGAGTTTTTCGGTATCACCGGTAACCTGAATCATCACTGTTTTATCCGTCAAATCAACGGTCTGCGCCTTGAAGTGCTCCACTATTTGAAAGACCTCTGTGCGTCTTTCTGAAACACAGGACACTTTGATCAAGGCCAATTCTTTCTCCACTACCTTTTCACCGGTGTGATCTTTGGCGTGAATCACGTCCACCAATTTGTTAAGCTGCTTGATTATTTGTTCCAGGATTTTCGAATCGCCAGAAGCTGTGATGTTAACACGAGAAAAACTTTCAGAGTGGGCAGATGAGACCGATAAGCTATCAATATTATAACCCCGGCGATTAAAAACTAGGGCGAGACGAATCAAAACACCGGGCTTGTTGGCCACCAATAAGCTGATGGAATGACTGTTTTCAATATTTCTTGTCATCTTAGGTGCTCCCCGTAGGCTTGCTCATTTTTTTACTAGGTGCTTCAATGATCATATCACTTAATGGAGCACCGGCAGGAATCATGGGAAAGACATTGTCTTCTTTCTCGACCTCGGCATCGATAATACAAGGCCCATCGTTATACTCCAGGGCGGCTTGAAGAATTCTGTCGACATCGGCATTGCGCTTAATACGAAAGCCTTTCATTCCATAGGCTTCGGCAAGCAAAACAAAATCTGGGTTGCCAACCAAATCGACGCCAGAGAGTCTGTCTTCATAGAATAAGTTCTGCCATTGCCGTACCATACCGAGATAGCGATTATTAATGATCAAAATCTTAATCGGCAATTTGTTTATGGCAGCGGTAGCGAGTTCAGACAAGGTCATCTGAAAACCACCATCCCCCACCACAGCAATCACGAGTTGCCCTGGCTTTGCAAATTGGGCTCCAATAGCCGCGGGCATGCCAAAACCCATGGTTCCCGCGCCACCTGAAGAAATCCAATGAAAACGTTGATCGGTTTTGTAGAATTGCGCAGCCCACATTTGATGTTGGCCTACATCGGTTGTAACAATTGCCTTGCCTTCTGATAAGTGATACATTCTATCGAGCACGTATTGGGATTTTAACCCACCGTGCATTTTATACTGGAGTGGGTACTGCTTTTTCCATTTATGGATTTGCGCAACCCACTCCTTTGTATCTCCCTTGCGGAGCATGGTATTGAGTGATTCAATCACCAATTTGGCGTCGCCTTCGATAAAACAATCGGGCCGCACCATTTTGTTTTTTTCTGCCATATCGATGTCGACATGAATTTTGATGGCATTGGTACAAAATTCTGATAGCTTGCCCACAATTCTGTCATCCCAACGCGAGCCGATGCTCATAATGAGATCGCAGTCTACCACGGCTTTGTTAGCATAGGCAGTTCCGTGCATGCCCAGCATGCCCAAGCTTAAATCATGGCTTTCGGGAAAGGCTCCTTTACCGAGCAGGGTATTGGTCACCGGAATTTCCATCTTTTCAGCCAGCATGCGGATGGCTTTGCCTGCATCGGAAATAAGCGCCCCATGACCCACTAATAATAAAGGTCGTTTTGCCTTTTGCAGAAATTCAGCTGCCCGGGCAATTTCGTTTACATCGCCATGAGTGGGTATTTTATATCCGGGGAGATCCATTTCGACATTGTAGTCCGGCTCGAACTCCTTGCCTGAAATATCTTTGGGTACATCAATCAACACGGGACCAGGACGGCCAGACTCGGCGATGTAGAATGCCTCTTTCATAATCCGGGGAATATCATTTACATTTTTAACCAAATACGAGTGTTTCACTATAGGGTAGGACATGCCCGCCACATCAGCTTCCTGGAAAGCATCCAATCCTAAATTTGCTGTTATAGTCTGGCCGGTAATGACAACCATAGGAACCGAATCCATCTGCGCGGTCATAACCCCCGTAAGAGTATTGGTCGCACCGGGTCCTGAGGTAACCAATACCACAGCGGCCTTACCACTGGCACGGGCCATTCCATCCGCCATGTGGGTAGCGCCCTGCTCATGTCGAGTCAATATGAATTTTAAAGGGGAATCGACCAAAGCATCAAAAATGGGAATCGCCGCCCCGCCGGGATGGCCAAATATGTATTCCACACCATGGGCATGGATGCAATCTACCATGGCTTCTGCCCCTGTTCTACGTTTTGTAGCCATTTTTGTTCCTTGGTAAAAGAATTAGATCAAATATAGACCTATATCGGCAATTTTTCCAAGTAAAGTGAGCAGTTTTATAAAAATTTAAGCGGACATAATGGCATTTTAAGTCCAATTTAATTTTAAAATCAAGTTTGTTTGAGCTATAATACCTTTTTTGGGGAATATATTCTTGATCTCACTTTTAATAAGTGATATAAATCAGAGAATTAGAGGCATACTGGGTCTAATAACATATTTCAACAGTGAAATATTGGATCTATTTGGTGAAATATCCATAAATTCATTTTTAATTATGGCTAAAATCCCGAATATTCAGGATAAGGACGCGATTCATGCGCTTTGGATGCTAAGCATTTGAAAAATGATTGTCTGCTGTTCCCCTTCATTGAAAGGATCTACTGACAAAAACTGTCATTACTTGGAACTAGCTTCTTCAGCCCGCTTTAATGGAGAAGTAAACAAGATGAATACGATAAGCCTTTCTGGCCTTGCCCCCGAACAACGTCCTCGAGAACGCTTGGCCCAATTGGGTGCTGAGCAACTAAGTGATGCAGAGCTGCTGGCGATTTTATTTGGCCATGGTAGACCCGGACAATGTGTGTTACAGTTAGCAGAGGAAGTCGCTCATTTTTTAAGAACTCGAATTGCGAATCCCACCCTGCAAACCCTGCAAAAGTTACCCGGCTTAGGTCAAGTCAGGGCAAGCCAGGTTTTAGCAATTTTGGAATTATCCCGTCGTTTTCTGGGTCAAACTAGTCGCATCCAGATCCGTACGCCCAAGGATGCGCTCCCCTTGCTAGCTTCAATAAAATCCAGTCCCCAGGAGCAATTTGTGGTAGTAACACTCGATGGAGCCAACCAGGCTATCGCTACTCATCATGTTACCAAAGGTTTATCGAATCAGAGCCAAATTCATGCACGAGAAACATTTCACTGTGCCATCGCCGACAGAGCAGTTAGCATTCTTATTGCCCATAATCATCCATCAGGCCGTCTAGAAGCATCGCAGGCTGATTTACAAGTGACACAGCGGCTTTCACAGGCGGCCCAGATGTTAGGCATCCCAATTTTGGATCATTTGATAATATCGGATACCGGATTTACCTCCATTCGTGAACAATATCCGCAATATTTTGTGACTTGACATTCTTTCTCTCCACTCACAATCACAGAAACAGGTATAATTAAAGGGATGGATAATAATGAATGAACCCGTGTCAAAAAGAACCCGTCCCGGCTTCTTGAAAAAACATTTGTTTTGGGATGTGAATCTAGAGGCTATCGATCTACAGGCCCATAAGCAGTTTGTGATTGAGAGAATTTTGGCACGCGGTCAGCAAGAAGATTGGGCTGAAATGAAAAGGTGTTACACTTCTTCAGAAATTCGCGAGGCCGCCATCCTAAGTCGAAACATCGATGAAAAATCACGCAATTTTGCTGCCTTTCTGTATGACATTTCACCTGAAGAGTTTAAGCAGTGCAACTCCATACCCTTCCCTTAAATACTGCCATAGTATTACAAAATATTACTGGATGTAAAGTCTTGGAAGATTTCTTTTTGGTAGGTGGCACTGCATTAGCACTTCGTTTTGGACACCGCATATCTATTGACCTTGATTTTTTTACTCAACTTGAATTTTCTCCCACTGATTTAGCAGAAGAACTAGCCATTCCGTTTGGATTCACCGTGACACATCAAGAAAAAAATACTTTGGGTGGATTTATCAATGGGGTTAAAATTGACTTTATTCGCCACCGTTACACCTTATTAGAGCCAATAGAAGAAGAAAATGGAATTCGCATGGCATCGGTAAAGGATATTGCAGCAAATAAGATTACAGCTATCTGTAATACGGGAAGCAAAAAAGATTTCTATGATTTATTCGAGTTATTGAAAATGTATTCACTACAGGAGATCATTGACTTAGCTCTTCAAAAATTTAAAGTCTTAAGCCCGCTGATTATTCATAAAAGTCTGATTTGGTTCAATGATGCGGAACAAGAACACGATCCAGAATCACTAAACAATACCCAATGGAACGAAGTTAAACAAAAAATCACTGCTAGCACTAGAAGCTTAGTGTCCCAGTAAATTCTACCCCAATTAATCAATTTTGAGCATCCCATTTCTTAGTCTAAAGCCTAAGCACTTTACCGGAGCGACACCGAGCAGTCCGGATACCCTACACCCAGATCTGGGCACATATGCCCATCGAATTTTGAGAATTTCTTTAAAAATGTCTTAAAACATTAGCCTTACAACTGAATACATCGTTTTTTCAGCATAGCAAACAGTGGCCTGGACTTTGCGAGACTCCAAGCAAGCACACAGGGGAAATCGCATGTTTCCGACCAAAGGCCAATTCTCAATTCGGCGCAGGTCAAGTTTCCGTTTTAAGCGGGCTTGTATTTCAGCGCTCATTGTTCCACTCACTCTCTTTGAATTCAGCCAAGCTGAAGCCCTTTCTGAAAAATTTAATCAGGATTTAGAGAGTGTACTACGTAATGAAGTCAATGATGTTAACTTGGAGGCTTTTGAAGGGAAAATTAATGAACTAATCCAAACAAAGAGTGAAAAAGATCAATGGTTAAGTGCCAAGGGTATCACCTGGTTTCATCAGGGAAAATTAAAAGAAGCGGCAAAGTATCTCTCTGAATTAAAAGTTCAAAGTCCAGTTACTCAAAGGTTAACTGCACTTGCCTACTATCAAAGTAAGGATTACAAGGCGGCCAGCTTCTATTACCCAAAGTATCCAGACTTGCGTGAGAACACCGTTGATTGGTCACAATATGCCGATGCTCTGCTTGAATCGAATCAACCAGAAAAAGCTGCAGAAGAATATGTGAAACTGGTTATAAAAAATCCTAATATGGCGGGAGAATTACGCAAGACCGAGGGTTCTCATGCGAAAGATCACTTCTTTCTTTATTCACTGGCCAAAGAATCCGCCAAGGCTGAGAAACGAGATTTAGGCTA
>JBBQAD010000124.1:0-8537 GCA_038315885.1 Fibrobacteria bacterium
CTACAGGCTCATCCCTACTTTCGATTTGATTTCTGTAACTGCTCTACTCTTTATCGGTATCCTTGGTCTTTTCAAATTCCAAGGTTAGAGTTTGATCTTCTTCTAGAACTTGCTCGCTTTGATCGACAAGTTGCTCTAGAAAATGATCCGCAACAAGTTGGCTAGGCAATTCCTTTTTCGACTTCACACCTAGGCGTTTTAAATCACGAACTTGATTTAACAGATTCCCCTTACCCTCGCTCAGCTGCCCTAATGCTTTTTTGTAACTCGAATCTGCTTTTTCGATTCCAGCTCCGATTTCCTTCAAGCTGGTTACAAACGAAACAAACTTGTCATACAGTCCGCCTCCGCGTTCGGCGATTTCTTGCGCATTGCGGCTCTGAGCTTCGCGTCTCCAGAGGTCAGCTACTAATTTTAAAGCAGCAATCAAATTGGTAGGGCTTAGTAAAAGCACTCCTTTTTGATAGGCGTAGTTCCATAATTCGGGGTCGCTTCGCATTGCTAAAAAGTATGCGGGTTCTACGGGCATAAACATCATTACTGAATCCAGGCCTTTTGCAAAATCCTGGTAATTCTTTAAACTGAGTTCTTCGATATGTTTTCGCACCGATCGCTGGTGTTCTACAATTGCCAGCTCCCGCTCTTCATCTGTCTCGGCATTGACAGCCCTTTCATAGGCCGTAAGTGATACCTTTGAGTCGATGATAACTTTTCGGTTACCGGGGTATTGCAGAATTACATCGGGTTGAAGCTTGAAACCTTCTTCATTCTTTAGGGTACTTCCATCGTTGTCTCGCAAAAATTCCTGCACAAAAAATTCACGGCCCTTGACCAGACCCGATTTTTCCAAAATACTTTCGAGAATAACCTGGCCCCAATCACCCTGGACTTTTGAATCGCCTTTTAGTGCCCTTGTCAGACCTTGTGTATCACTATGCAATTGCTGATTGAGTAACATCAGACGCTTGACTTCTTCGCCTAAAGAGAACCGTTCCTTTGATTCCTTATCATAGGTCTCTTCCACCTTCCTTTTAAAAGATTCCAGATTTTCTCCCAAGGGTTTTAGGAGGCTTTCCAACCCGGTTTTGTTGAGTTCAGTAAATTTTTGCGATTTTTCTTCCAGTATACGATTTGCTAAATTCTGGAACTCCTCCCGCATATGCTTCTTTTGTTCTTCCAATTCTCCCTTGAAGGTATTGAGCTTCTCTTCTAATGATTCCTTTTGGGCCTGGACCTGATTCAAGTCTCCTACCAAGGATTCTTGCCTTTGTATCCGATTGCGCAGTTCAAGTTCTAATGACTGTTTCTCTGTTTCCAGATTTTTCAGGCGTGTCTCAAGCAAGCTTGCCTGCGCTTGACAGACCGACACCTGACGAGCCAAAGTCTGCTCTGATGTTTGCAGTCGTCCAATGTCGCTGACCCACTTTTTCTCAAGTTCCTGAAGTTCTTTGCTTTTCACGGAAGCCAAATTCTGGGCATCCAAAAATCGAATTTGTAACTCTGTGTTTTTATGTTGTTCTGCCTGAACCTTAGCTCCTAGTTCCGAAATGTCGGCAGTGTTACGCAGTCGTTCCTTTAGCTTTTCTTCGGTATCATTACGAAGACGTTCGATGTCTTCAGATTGCGATTTAATTCGCTCTTCTGCTGCACTTAGCCGAAGCTCTTTTTCAGAGAATTGTTGCCGTAATTGGTTTAGCTGCGGATCGGAAGATGAAGCATCAGAGGGTCTAAATTTTTTGAAGTATGCCCAGGCCAAAAAAGTAATAGTGAAAGCGGCCAGGATGAGGCCAAGAAGAAAAAAGAGAAGGGAGGAAGAATTCATTAATCTAGTTCCTGGCTGATTTTTTCGCCTGATTTCGAGGTTAGTCCACTAAAGACACTAATTTAACTTTTATGGATGTCAAAAATTGTCAAGCTAGAGTGAAATTTTGGGCTTTTCTGTAAATCGACTTTACAGCGAATGCTCTAAAAAATTGATATTATAGATTTCTGTATTACTTTTTCTTAAGAAAGAGTTTATTTTCAGATCCTTATCCCAATGTATACAACATTGAGTTGCTGTTTTTATCAGGTCAAAAAAATGCGATCACTAGCTTGGGTTCTTTACTGCGCTTTGACAGTAATTGCCACGAATTTCCCCCTTCAATCAGACCTAAAAAATCTTTACTTTCGGATAGGAGGCTGCATTATTGAGGTTTGCATTTTCGTTGGCGGACTATGGTATATATTCCAGAAGCATAGGGCTTTAAGAAGCTGCTCTGGGCAATGCAAGAGGCGATTCCAAACCAAACCAATGTTAGCACCAGATAACTTAATACAGTTTGTTACACTGTTCGGGCCAGTCACAGGGGAAAGTTCATTTAATAGAAAGTAAAAGGTTTTGAAAGCCTGTAAGACGACCCATTGAGCAAAAATACCACGCAATTGCCTTGCATTGGCTGGCATTTGAAGTGGTAATTTACCATTTTAGCCTAGTGGACGCTCTGTCAAGAACATTCCTTACTCATCTTGTCCCCCATTTTCATGTTTTACTGGAAATTTTAAGCAGTGTATGTTGGTTTTTAGCCATCCTTCTATTTGTCCTGTGTCTAATCAAAGAAAATAGACGTCAGAACAATCCACGAGAGTGGCTTTCTGCCTTTTTCGGGACGGCAGCATGGCTTCTCTCCATCGCCGCTTCACTATGGATACATCCTCAGCGTTCGACTATGACCTTGATGTTTATGGATATTTGGCTGTTACATCAGCAACTGGGGAAATTAACTCTGGCCGCCGCAGGAATCGCCAGTGTCTTGTCGCCCTTACGTTTATGGATAGATAGCTACCGGAATCTTTTAGGGGTACTTATTCTCATTTTCTGGAGTACGGCCTTAATCTTATCGCTTGCCACTGCCTATCAGGGGAAGCTGCTGTTTTCCCTATGAATCTCTCCAAGCGAAAAGCCGGACACTATGTCATTCTCTCTTTAATCATATTGGTTTCTCAAGGCCACTACCTGATGCCGGTATCCCTTCACCAATGGCATTCTGTTTTTCAAAGATTGTATTACATACCCATCGTGTTGGCATGTTATCATTTTGGCATGCGCAGCGGTGTTGCCTATGCCCTCTTTTGCGCTATCTGCTACTTTCCTCATATCCTTTTCCAATGGGCCTTTGATGCTGAACAACGCTTTACCCAATACATTGAGATCTCCATGTTTTTTATGGTGGCGGCCTTGGTGGGCTGGCTTTTTGATTACCGCAAGAAGCAACAAGAAACATTGGTGATACAGCAGGAAAAACTGAGAAGAACAGAGCGGCTGGCCTTAACGGGGCAGCTTGCGGCGGGACTGGCCCATGAAATACGCAATCCCCTCAATTCCCTCTTGGGTTCAGTGGATATTCTCAAACAAAGCCTGGGTCCACAGCATCCCAAAATTGAGTTTGCAGAAATACTTGATATAGAACTGCGACGCGTGAACCGAATCTTAAATCAATTTCTTGACTTCGCAAAACCTAAAGAACCGGAACGCATTCCTCACGATTTTCCCGGACTTGTAAATGAGGCATTGATTGTAATGCAGAAAACCCTCGACCAAGCAGGTGTAACAGTTAACAAAGAATTCGGCAAAGAAATGGGTAAAGATTTGCCGCACATTTTAGTCGATGCGGAATGGATTAAACAGATACTAATCAATCTAATCCTCAATGCAATCGATGCGATGCCAACCGGTGGCAGTCTGCTCATCCATCTAAGCGAAGAGACTGGGTTTTTAAAGTGTCTAATCCAGGATAGTGGCATTGGGATTCCAGACGCCCAGAGTAAGGAATTATTTACTCCCTTCTTTACCACTAAAACTTCGGGTACCGGTCTGGGTTTGGCTTCTTCTCAACAAATCGCTGAAAAGCATGGTGGCTCCTTAAATTGGGTGCCCAGTCTTCGAGGAGCCTGTTTTGAGTTACGCTTGCCTACTCTTTACCAGGAATAGCTTTACTTCAAGGGATTAGTCTGATTAAAGTTACTCTCGAGCTTTGTTAGACGACTTAAATTTAAGACGGTTTGTTGATGGACAAGATGGAAAATAAAATTTCACTAAACAAAAATCCAACTATCCTTGTGGTCGATGATGATCTCAGCTTATTGCGAGTGCTGGAGCATCACCTCTTGGAAGCCGGCTATCAAGTCCATCGCGAACAAAGTGCTAATGCTGCACATGCAAAAATTGTTTCCATTAATCCTCAGATATTGATTTCAGATTTACGGATGCCTGAAATGACGGGCCTCCAACTGCAACAACGCTGTCGAGACCTTCTCCCTGATTTGATGGTGATTCTTTTAACGGGTTTCCCCAATGTAGAGGATGCAGTAGAAGCCATGCGCATGGGTGCCTATGATTTCATTCAAAAGCCCGTGGATCGAGAACATCTCCTTCAGGTGGTAAAAAAAGCCAGCGACCTTTTAGCGCTACGCAAAGAAAACACCCAGCTACGCAATCTAGTGGAAAATTTTCTGGGTTTTGATAACATGGTGGGACAATCTGAGGCCATGAAAAAAGTCTATGAACAGGCGCGACAAATGTCTCAGAGTTCCGCGCCGGTCATGATTTTAGGGGAAACGGGAACCGGAAAAGAACTTCTGGCCAAAGCCATCCATCGCAATGGAAATCGCAGTTCCGGGCCCTTTATTGCGGTCAATTGTGCTGCCATTCCCGGTGATTTATTGGAAGCCGAACTCTTTGGCTATCGAAAAGGTGCCTTTACTGGAGCCCATATTGAAAGAAGCGGCAAGGTATTAGCAGCGCAAGGAGGCAGTTTATTTCTTGATGAAATTGGCGACATGCCCTTGGACTTACAGCCCAAACTATTAAGGGTATTACAAGAAAAAAAAGTAGACGTTTTGGGGGATGTAAACAGTGTTTCCGTTGATTTTCGACTCATTTGTTCTACCCATCGAGACTTAAAGCAATTGATTAACGATGGAAAATTTAGGGAAGATCTGTTCTATAGACTTAATGTTGTTCCAATTACTCTACCGCCCTTACGGGAAAGAAGAAACGACATTCCGCTTTTGTTTATCCGTTTTTTAAAGATGGAAAGTGAAAGGGAAAACAAAGTACCACTCACCATTGATCAAGATTTGTTACAGGCCTTGGCCCAGCTAAATTGGTTTGGAAATGTAAGGGAGCTCGAAAATCTAGCGAAACGCCTGGTGGCATTGAACACTTCGGGAAAAATCACCGTTTCTGAACTACCTGAATTAAATCAAAAAAATCACCCTGATATAAATAATGGAGTATTCAACCAACAATATCCTGTATTACCAGTCGAGGGCTTTGATATCGAGACTTGGACGGATACACTTATTCTGGCCGCCTTGAAGAAACATGAGTGGAATCAAAGCCGTACTGCGAAATACTTGAATATATCACGCAACACTTTGACTTATCGTATTGACAAGCGCGGTCTTCAACGGGAAGATGAAGTATCGAGGGCATCACCTGCCGATAATAGTCTGTAATAGTGGCCTTTTTTATCCACTAATTCTTGATGACTGCCCTGCTCTAAAATTCCCCCCTCACCAATTACCAAAATACGGTTGGCGTTACGAACGGTAGACAGGCGATGGGCAATCAGCAAGGTGGTTCGCCCCTTGATTAATCTCGATAGTGCTCTATCCAATATTCTTTCAGTGTGTATATCAATGGCAGAAGTTGCTTCATCCAATATCAATACCCGGGGGTCAGCAGCTAAGGCTCTTGATAATGAGATGATTTGTCTTTGACCCACCGACAGTGAATTGCCGCCTTCGTGTACAATAGTATCATATGAATCAGGTAAGGCTCGGATAGAATTATGGGTTCCCAAGCGGCGGCATAACTCAACCGTCTCTTCACGGCCTAAATTGGGTCTTCGAAAACGTATGTTATCCAGCACCGTACCTGTAAATAAAAATCCTTCTTGTAACACAATTCCCATGTGACTATGTAGTGCTTCTTGTTTGAAATCCTTGACATCAATTCCATCCAGTAACACCGTTCCTGAGTTGGGATCCATAAAGCGAGCAGCCAAATTGGCTAAAGTAGTCTTGCCTGAGCCGGTAGCCCCAACCAGCGCAACGGATTCTCCGGCCTCGATTTTTAAATTCAGATTTGAAAAAATAGCAGGCCGGTTCTCGGCATAGCTAAATGTGATATTCTTAAATTCGATACATCCGCTAATGTTAACCACTGCCTTCGGTTCGCTAGGGTCTTTCAGAGTCAAGGGCATATCAATCAATTCAAAAACCCTGCGAGCAGACACCGAGGCTGAAATAGCCAATGCATATAATTCAACCAGCATGCGAATCGGATTGAGCAGCAAATTCATATACAGAATGAAGCTTGCCAATTGACCGGCACTGATAACTGTCCCATCGGGACCTTTGTATCCGATATGGATCAAATAGGCCCCGAAAGACATCACTGATACAATTCCAAACATACCGATAAAATCAACACTGGGAAGAAAAACAGCAGAATAGCGAGCTGCTGACATCCGCAGATTCAGACTCTCCTGGTTCATACCCGCATAGGTCTCCTTGTTGAGCTGCTCTCTTCCGAAAGCCTGCACGACACGAATACCCCGGACAGTTTCAGCCAAGTAGCCTACCATGGTGCTGTTCTGGTTTGAAAACGCTTCTTGAGCTAGGGTCAAATATTTTCGAAACCAGGCGAAGAGCCAGGCTGCCAGGGGCAGAAAAATAGCCGCCGGAAGCATCAAGATGGGAGCTGTTCTCAGCATTTGGATACAGGCAAAAATGGTAAGTGTTACAATAACAACCATCATCATCAGTGAGGCGGTTACGAATTCGTTAATTGTGCCCATATCACCTGTATTTCGTGCAACCAACCACCCCGATTTATGTTCATCGTAAAACTTCTTGGGCATCGATTGAAGTTTTTCAAAAAACTTTTTCCTAAGGTTTTCCACCGCGCGATTTGACGCATAGACCGTTACACTAAATTGGCTGTATCCAAAAACCCGATTGATCACACAGTAGAGAATCAGCCAGCCCAGAATTTCGAAAAGGGAAGCGCTCAACAGATCATCTCGATCCATGATTTTTCCGATTTCAGAAACTATCGCCATATCACTGGCCACATTTATCACGCACAATAAATTTCCGGTCCAAACCAGGTAGCGATAGGCTCCTAAGGAGCCAAAAAGACGAAATAATAGGCGGACGGACGACCAACCAAGTTTGGGGGCATCATCCAGACTTTTCTTTTCAGAAAATCCGCTGCTGGCCTGTGACTGTTTCATCGCAGGTCTGCCAATTCAGGTTTTAATATGCGGGCAAAGGCCGTACTGGGACGATTGAGTTCGGAGGGTTTCCCCCACTCTACAATTTGTCCAGCATCCAAAACATATACTCTATCGCATTGTAACACGGCAGGCAGGCGGTGCGAAATTAGCACAATGATTCTATCTCGTTGGCGGCTTAGTCGAAGCAGTATTTCACGTTCAGTCTCGGTATCCAAAGCCGAGGTGGAATCATCCAAAACCAATAGTCTGGGTTGACGTAACAGTGCCCTGGCGATCCCGATCCGCTGACGCTGCCCCCCCGAGAGGGTCAGTCCCTTTTCACCTAACAGGGTCGCATAGCCCTTGGGTAAGGCTCGAATAAAAGCATCGGCATTGGCCAGGCGAGCCGCTTCTTCAATTTCAGACTGGGCCGCATCGGGCCTTCCATAGGCAATGTTATCACTGACAGAATCTGAAAAAAGAAAGGTTTCTTGAAAGACAATAGCAACATGACGACGAATTTCTTCATTGGAATACTGTGTCACATTTAATCCGTCCAGCGAGAGGCTCCCTTGCTTGGCTGCATAGAAACCGCATAGAACATGAGCCAAAGTGGTTTTTCCTGAACCGGTGGAGCCCACCAGAGCCACCATTTCACCCCGTTTTATTTCCAAAGAAATATTGTCCAGTGCCAAGGCTCTTTCACCATAGGCGAAGCCTAAATTTTTTGCTTCCAGTTGGTTGAAATTGACTTTATATATACTGGGCGTATTTGGAATTTGAAAATACTGTAAAGATCCAAATAGTCTCTCCAATCGTTCTGTGGCGATCATAAAACGAACAGAATTATCTAAGCCCCTAGCCAAAAGGCGAACTCGGTTAATAATGCTTTGCTGAATCATGTATAACATCAGCAACCAGCCTACAGTAAGATGAAAGTCAAGGTGCCGCGCACTATAAATTGCCGTTCCCAATACAGCAAAAATTCCAAAGGTGGTGGCCACGACCATAACCTGAGTAGCAGCTACGCCAATCTGACCTTCGATAAAAGCATTCTTATGTAAGAGGCTAACGATGTTGTCATAATCCTGTTTTTGCTTTTTGTGCATTCCATAGGCTCGTACAACCTGGTGTCCCTCCATATTCTCTGAAAAAAATTGAACCATTCGTGCATACAGGTCTTTGGTGACCATATAGAATGGATAACCGTTTACATAGATTAAGTACACAAAAATCATGGATAGCAGTAACAGTCCCAATGAAACAGCCGCA
>JBBQAD010000134.1:0-8393 GCA_038315885.1 Fibrobacteria bacterium
CGTGGGACGGACAATGGTTTATAAGAGCATTTTCTGACGATGGAAGCATTCTCGGTACAGAGTCCAACCAAGAATGTAAAATTGTTGCAATCGTGCAAAGTTGGGCAGTACTATCTGAATCAAGTTCAGACCAACGCCAAAAACAAGCTATGAATTCATTGGATAAATATTTGATTGATACGAACAATGGACTGATACGCTTGCTCGATCCTCCCTTTAATAATTCCAGTTTGGAACCCGGATATATTAAGGGCTATGTGCCTGGTGTTCGCGAGAATGGAGGTCAATATACGCATGCAGCAATATGGGCAGTCATGGCCTTTGCAAAAATGGGCAATCGACCAAAAGTGACCGAGCTTTTAGAAATGATCAATCCCATAAATCACAGTTCTGATAAATCGAAAGTTTTACGATATAAAGTCGAGCCTTATGTTATGGCAGCTGATATCTACGGCTCAGCGCCTCACACTGGTAGAGGTGGCTGGACCTGGTATACCGGCTCAGCCTCCTGGATGTATCGCTTGATTATCGAATCCGTACTAGGTTTACAATTAAAAGTTGATAAGCTTTATTTTCAGCCTTGTTTCCCAATCGATTGGACGGAGTGTAAGATTCACTATCGCTTTCGAGAAACGGTATATCATATCCATGTACGAGATATACAAATCAATTCGAAACTGGATAAGCCAAACAAAATAATCCATAATGGAAAAGAACTCACAGAATCATGGTTGCCATTAAGCGATGACCGACAAGAACATATTGTAGAGATATTTTACAGTTAGGAAAAGAAGGGTTTGAAAATGGGTATGAAAAAAGGGGCAAAGCCCCTTTAACCCGAAAATAAGAGAATAAATTTGCCCGCTAAAAAAGAATTCCTATGCGGCCAGTGTAATAGAGTGGAAAGCTGTCATTGATCTTATCTAATATTGTAACTGTATTGAACTCAATATTAAATTGAGTATCAGATGTTCTAAATAGTAACAATCCAGCTGAACCCCCTAGGCTAAATCCCGTGGCACTCTCGCCTTCTCCGTAGGCATATCCAAAACCCATATCCGCTCCTAGATAAGGACTGACATTCCCATTGCTTGCGTAGACATTGGCTCCCAGGCCACCAGAACTCATGAGGGTATTATCAAAATCACTGGTGACTTGCGCAATGGCTTTTACTGAAGCCCAGGGATTGACATCCCAAATGGAACCGGCATAAAAGTGATAGGAGATATCATCTTCTGGATCTACGGTTATCATGGCAGGACCTATACCAAAAATTCCAAACTTTTTAGACTTGATACGATTGCTTAGGTCATCGGTTTGGGCAGTATCGATATTGCCTACTGTCTGGTCTTCGTCGGATTTCTTTTTTTCATCCTCTGAATAATCAGATGCCGCAGTTGCGAGGGATAAACTCCCAATGAGGATAAGACTGATGAGTATTGACTTCATAAAATGGACCTTTCTATTAGTGATGTTAGTTACACAGGCAAAAATTATGCCTACAATCCATCGAAATCAGAGCTATCTGGGCTATACCAAAAGGAATTGCTTACAGTTTTGAAAAAAGAATTTGCGATTCAATTCAGATTGTCAGTTTTGCGAAAATCCAAATGGTCAGCCCTGGAAAGGAGAAGTAGGGGAAAAATCTTGGCCGATTAAAAGAATTGAGCTGGCTGTTGCTGGGCTAAGAGCTGATCAATCGCAAGTAAGAGTTGCACATTTTTCGCCTTTGATCAATTACTTTATCCGAATGCGACAAGCATTTGTTTTCAACGGCCATGGTTTAGAACCCAGGGAATTCGACAGTCAGGTCTCTGCAGCCTGGATTCATTTTGAAAACCCGGACAGAACCGATTTCGACACCCTACAAAATCAATTTGGTGTCGAACTCGAAAGTCTCCACGATATTCTGGATATTGATGAGAGACCACGTTTTGAAAAAATTGAAAATGGAATATTTCTCATCTTTCGTATTCCTTTATTTGCTAAACAGGAATTTCTCGAGTATTTCACTTGCCCTATGGGGATTTTTATTCATCCAGACAAAGTAATCTCCGTATGTGGCTACAACCTCCCCTACTTCGCCTCTTTTTTTACCTCTAAGCACTTGTGTAATGTAGACAGTTTTCAGCCGAACATTCTTTGTCTCCAAGTGATTCACTACTTTGAGGTGATGTATATCAAATACCTAAAAGAAATAAACCGCCACGTGAGTGTGGCAGAATCGGGTATTGAAAATTCGGTAAAAAACACCCAATTGCTTAAACTGTTACACTATGAAAAATCGCTTGTGCATTTTTTGACATCATTAAAAGGCAATGAAATTTTGTTGGAGAAAATCGCTCATACCAAAATGGTGCCAGATGAAGACTCCCAAGAAATTCTCAATGATATCATGATTGAAAACCGGCAAGCGATTGTAACTTCAAATGTCAATTCTGATATTTTGAACGGAATGATGGATGTATTTGGTTCGATTATCAACAATAATGTCAACGCAGTCATGAAAAGAATGACTGTTATCACCCTGGCCCTAATGATTCCCACCTTAATAGCCAGTATTTATGGAATGAATGTTCCTCTTCCCTTTCAGACTGATAAGAACACGTTTTGGGTACTTGGGGTTATATCGGCAGTTTTAGCAGGTATTGCAATCACGCTGATGCGCCGGGCAAAAATCATGTAGCAGAACGGGTAGAATTATAAAGAAACAACTATTCGCGAGGTTTGTATCTGTAATTGACTTCGGTGACTAGGTTATACTTGGAAAGAGATGCATATTTTCAGAAGCGAAAGAAAGACAAATATTTCCTTTTTTTAATTCTCGGGAACTCCTTACAATCAGTGTTTTACTGCCTATGTAAGTGTAACCTAGCCATTCGGATCCTAAATTTTCGATTACACTTAATTCAACTTTAAGCCTGGCATTGGAAGCATCCACAATTATTAAGTCTTCAGGCCGCACACCTAATAAAAAAGAATCTGCTTCGGGAATAAGGAGCTTCGAAATTTGATCTAAATCTGTATCTTGCAAAATAATTTCCTGGTTTGCATCTGGAAGCAATAGGCTTTTCTTGGAATCTGAATAGTTACACTTCAATAAATTCATGGGAGGAGAACCAATAAATTGTGCGACAAAAGGATTGACCGGGTTTTTGTATACTTCGCTGGGAGTTCCCAGTTGCTGCACTTGTCCCTGGTTTAAAACAGCCAATCGATTGGCCAAGGTCATCGCTTCAGTCTGATCATGAGTTACGTAAATAGTGGTTATTCCTAGTTTTTCCTGGAGAGTCTTTAACTGTGCTCTCATTTCATGTCGTAATTGGGCATCTAGATTCGAAAGTGGTTCATCTAGCAAAAATATCTTTGGTTTGCGGACCAAGGCGCGGCCGATTGCCACCCTTTGTCTTTGCCCACCCGATAATTCTGCGGGCTTTCTATCGAGCAATGTATGAATCTGTAACATCTCAGCCGTTTGTTTTACCGCCGTTTCAATTTCATGTTTGGTTAATTTCGGCTTTCGATTCCGAAGTGGAAAGGCCAAATTTTCAGCAACAGTCATATGCGGATATAAAGCATAGCTTTGAAAAACCATGGCTGCATCGCGTTCATAAGGCTGTAAACAAATGCCAGCTTCAATATCCACAATCCTTTTTTCACCCAAGAGAATTTTGCCTTCACTAGGGACATCCAACCCTGCGCAAAGGTTTAACAAAGTTGATTTTCCACAGCCGCTGGGGCCAAGTAGAACAAAAAATTCTCCTGCCATAACAGTTAAATCAATTTTTTTAAGAACCTCAACAGTTGTTCCACTACGGGTGTAAGACTTCGAAATACCTTGTAATTCTATGGAATATGCGTCATTCATACTCAACCTTTCACAGCTCCCCCAGCCAAACCCGATACAATAAATCTCTGAAATAACAGCGCCAAAAGTATCAAAGGAATCGATGCCATGGTGGAAGCCGCCATCAAGTTTCCCCAGGGGATTTCACCATGTGTGCCTTCAAAGAGGGCGATTCCCACCGGTAATGTTTGGGCATGATAATCAATGGTCAACAGGATAGCGAATAAAAACTCATTGAAACACTGGATGAATACCAATAAAAAACCAGAGAAAATTCCTGGAGCTGCAATTGGTAAAATGATTTTAAAAAGAGTTTTAAGTCGACCAGCACCATCCACAAGCGCCGCTTTATCCAGATCAAGGGGGATTTGCATAAAATAACTGAGGGTAATCCATAAGGCTAGTGGTACAGTCAAGGCGATATAAGGTAAAACCAATGCAGCGTAAGTATTGATCCATCCCAAGGAAGAAAAACTCTGGTAGAGATAACCAACGATACTGATCTGAGGAAACATGCTCATGGCCAGAATCGCTAAAGGAATGACAATTCGTCCCCTGAAATGAAGTCGAGAAACGGCATAGGCGGCCAACGCGGCTATCAAACTGGAAAGAAGTGCAGATAGCCCTGATATAATAAGACTATTTTTTACAAAATCCAAAAAGTGTAGTGAATCACTGGAAAGCACATCCCAGTAATTTGAGAAAGTAAAATGACTATCTGCCCCATTGAAAAAATCGGGTCGGGTAAAGAAGGAGATACAGAGCATCCAAGCAAATGGCAAAAGAGTAAAAAGCAGAAGAATAATGGTTCCTGGAAACAAACACCAAGAAATCAAAGATTCCCTCATGACGGGTCTTAGGAATTTTCGAGACTGAGACTTCATTGTTTCACACCCAATTGCTTGGCAAAGCCTCCCACTTTCAAATAGAGAAGAGTAATCGCCAACGCGATTAAAAAGGTGATCATAGAAATGGCCGAACCCATTCCAAAGCGATCATTCCCAAAAAATTCATAGCCTAGTAGAGATAAAGTTTTTGTTGAACCTCCCGGACCCCCGCCAGTTAACACAAAAACCAGATCAAAGATTCTCAAAGTATCGACAGTTCGAAAAATAAGGGCTATCAGTAGTACAGGCCGTAACAGAGGAAGTGTAATAGTGAATAAACGTCGGATTGGCTTAGCGCCATCCATACGAGCCTGCATTGTTAAGTCGCGGGGAATGGCCTGAAGCCCTGCCAAAAGAATAAGTATCATAAATGGCGTTGTTTTCCATACTTCAGCCAAAAGTAGGGCCCAAAATGATGTTACACCGGTTCCCAACCAATTTATTTTTTCATCGCTTAGCCCCAAGCCGCAAATGATGACATTCAAGATTCCATAGGAGTATTCGAATATCAGTTTCCATACCTTGGCTGATACGATGGTCGGTATGGCCCAAGGAATCAATATGACAACTCTTAAGACATTTCGTCCCCTAAATTCTTCATTTAATAACAAGGCAAAAAGAAGCCCCAAAACTGTTTCACAGGCAACAGCGAACAGAGTAAATATCAAGGTGAAGACGAGTGAAGCGCGAAAATCTGGACTAAATATTAATGCTTTATAATTATCCAATCCGAGAAAAGATTTGGGAAGATAAGAAACATCGCGATACAGGCTGGTGATTCCTGTTCCAATTACTGGAAATACAATTAAAATGGACACGAAAAGAATAACTGGACTAAGGAATAAAATTGCCGTTACCAGGTCATTAGAGTTGTATCTCTTAATAGACCTGATTTTATTTTCACTTAATTGAGATTGATGTGAATCCAACAATTCGTCGGCCCTAGTGACTGAATTCGTTGACTACGGCTTGTACTTCAGACTGAGCCTGGCTTAATGCGTCGTCGGGTGAAGTAGTGCCAGCCAGAGCTGCGTTTAAGTGCTTTTGCAATATTTGAGATACATTGGAGTAATAAGGAACCATGGGACGGGGAATGGCGTTTTTAAAAATCGACTTTAACTCGATAAGTTCCGGATTTTTTTTCTGTACTTCAGGATCTTCGTATACATCGGGTCGCCCCGGATTGTAGCCCATCCGAAGAGTCAGTTTTTTTTGAACCTCAAAAGATGAGATATAGTTAACAAAATGAAGTGCCTCCTCTTTTTGATCGCTGAAACGGGAAACAGCAGCATGCCAACCCCCTAGGGTAGACGCGCTTTCATGTCCATTAAAGTGAGGCAAAGGTGCCATTCCAAAACGGTTCTTAACCGCTGAGCCTTCGGATGCATGTAATGAAGCAGCGTAAGGCCAGTTACGTTCGAAGAGTGCAGAACCATTTTGAAATTGAAGCCGTACTTCATCTTCTTTCATCGTGGTATAGGTATTTGGAGGCGAGATTTTAGAATCTTGAATCATGCCTACCATTGTTTTCAAGGCCTCCCTATTTTCTGAACTATTCACAACAGGCTTTCCCAATGAATCAAAGAATCCACCGCCAGCCGATGAAAAGGTTTCCAATGCATTGCAAATCAGACCTTCATATTGGGCACCTTGCCAAACATAGCCCCAAAAATCTGGATCACTTTTTCGTTCGCCTTTCATGACCTTCTCGCTCATTTGTATCAGCTCTGCCCAGGTAGTAGGAGGGGCGTCGAAGCCATACTTTTCAAGAAGATCTTTGCGATAGTATAAGATGCCTCCATCGACATAAATCGGTACACCAATAAGTTGCTGATTGTAATGATCCGCTAACTGGATTATTGATGCAAAGAACGGAGAAGGAGAGACAATATTTGTATCGAGAGGTGCCAGCCAATTGGACGCAGCCATCTGGGCTATCCAGGCAACATCGACCAGCATCACATCGGGATCGCTCTTTCCCCCGCGCAAAGAAACCATCAAAGATTGCTTGCGCTGCTCAGTCTGGGATGTAGACCTAAGCATTTCAACTTTGATTCCGTTCTGTTTGGTAAAATCCTGGATAATTTCTTCCCAAATGTGTAGCTCTTCAGCAGTGCCTCCGACATGAAAGCTGAGCACTTTTTCTGACTCGCAGCCAAATAAACCAAGCAGGGAGAGACACAAGAGTAATCGAATCATGAGTACCTTTCTGAAATTCATTCTGGCAGATAGGTAGGATTTACTGAATGACTTTAATTAAAAGCGTTTTCAGTGCCAGCAATATACCAAGTCACCCAACCTGAGCGACCAGAGGATTTGTTATTTGTCAATTATCCTGAATAAACCTTATAAAAAAAAGGCTGTGATTTTTGTCATAATCGAATTTTTATAATACGATTTTATCTGAAAACTATTTTTAAGAAGAAAATTCCACTCCCCTTCTTCTCCCCTTCTAAAAGCGGCAAAATTTTCATCATTTTCCCAAAAAGGATCTTGGAGTTGGAATTTTGTTTTATTATTTTTGCGCTCGGGTGCAGTTTTCTTAATATTATGGCTATTTTAAATAATAATCCGATGAACGCGCGTGCAAATCGGGCGATGGTAGCCCTTCAGGCGGGGGTTTCCGAATCCACAGTTTCCAGGGCTTTGAATAATTCTCCCCTCATTCGCGTCGTGATTCGTGATCGTGTAGCTCGTGTAGCACGGGAACTGGGTTATGTTCCCGATAAACAAGCGTCGCTCTTGGCCAAGGGTCGTACTTGTCGCTTAGGCTTTGTAGTCAGAACCTTCCGTTCTTTTCAACCCTTTACCCGATCCTACTTTCCTGCGGTGCTGGACGGGGCAATCTTAGGGGCAGAACAACGCGGCTACAGTATTACAGTCATTTTGGACCCCTTTTTAGATCAAGCCAAGGAATTGGATAGAGTCGTTCAAAGCCGTGAAGTAGATGGCTTATTGATACCGGCCACCTCTTCGGAAGATCCTCGTATACCTCAACTTTTGGAATCTAAAATTCCTTTTGTTCTGATTAATAATTGCGCCCCTGCCTGTAATACTGTTTACGACAACTGCAAAACCGGAATGGAAAAAGCCATTCGTTACGCAAAAGATATGGGTCATTTAAAAATTGGATACATCGAAGGTGATTTGGCTTATCTAAACGCCAGAGATCGTCTAAGTTGCTTCAAATCAATTTGCGAAGAGCTGCAAGTCAAACATTTGGAAGAACGGGGAGATTTTTCCAGAACCAGCGGTTATTCTGGTGCGGGGCGGCTTTTGAATTCTCCTTTTCATCCGACCTTACTGATGACTGCTTGCGACAGACAGGCATTGGGTGCCCTTGATTATTGTCGCGATCATCGCATCTCCGTGCCTGAAAGTATTTCGATTATCGGATATGATAACATGGAGCCTGCCAAAGACGCCTATCCCTCTCTTAGCACAGTTGAAAATCCCATTACCCAATCGGGGCATGAAGCTACCAATATTCTCTGTGACATACTCGAAGGAAAACTAGCAGGCCCTGTTCAAAAATGGCTGGATACCGACTTTGTCATTCGAAAATCCAGTGGAATAAATACTGTTCAGAATGTCAAGACTGATTGATGAAAAATTCCAATGAAAAATTTAAATGTATCGAGAAATGACATTCAATACAC
>JBBQAD010000339.1:0-4507 GCA_038315885.1 Fibrobacteria bacterium
AATGGTGCCGATGCAGCCTTAAAGAAAAGAATTCCTCAATGGTGGTGGCCTACTTCACCTTGTAATGATGGATTTGCTACCACCGCTCCGGTAAAAAGTTTTGCACCCACAGTAGCTGGCATTTGGGATTTGTCCGGAAACGTTTGGGAATGGCTTTCGGATTGGTATGACCCTGAATATTACAGTGAATCTCCCTTAGAAAACCCGAAGGGACCGGATAGTGGACTCTTGAAATCTTTGCGAGGAGCCTCCTGGAGCAATAAGCCGAGCTATATGCGGGTAGCCAATCGATACCGAGAAGCACCAGATGCGCTTTTTGCCAATGTCGGGTTTCGCTGTGCTCAATAAAAATTTTGTTGTGACTGACTCATCAGGCGCATAGAGATTCCTATTATTACTCCCCGTTTTATAGCGCTAAACTGCGCTTAGGTCTATCTAAAAAGAAGGAAGTTTATGCAGCCCACCAAGCAAGGCCAATTCAGTTCAGACGGCAAAGAATTTATTCTTACCGAACCACTTCTGTCCAGGCCCTGGATGAATGTGCTATCCAATGGCGCATGGTGCTTTGTATGCAGTCAAGTGGGCGGGGGCTATTCCTTTTTAGGAAATCCAACAGTGGCGCGCATGAGCCGTTGGCACATCGACGGGGTACCCAGAGATACAGTGGGAAAATTTCTGTATCTAAAGGATGAAGAAAGCGGCGAGTGGTGGTCTGCGAACGGCTATCCTCCGACTAAAAAGCTCGATTCCTGGGCAAGCCATTTCGGCCTTGGCTACAATCACATTGTATCACAACAGAGCCAGATTGAATGTGATATGAAATATTTTTGCCCAATGCCAGATGCCAAAACCAGTGATGGTGAATCGGTGGGCGACCCATGCTTGATCTGGACAGTGAAACTGACCAACCACAGCAAACGCATCCGAAAAATCAGTGCGACCAGCTATATTGAGGTGGCTCTCGGTAACTGGTATGAAGATACCTCCTGGCGGGAATTCTACACTCTGTTCAATCGACAAGAATACAAAGATGGAGTGATATACACGCGTTCCACTCAATGGGTGAAATATATCGGTGGTTGGCAGGCGGCTAACAGCGATGCGAATAATATTCCTTTTGATAAAGCTGTCTTTCTGGCCTCTTCTGCCAAGGTGGATAGTTATGAAGGCGACCGCTACGCTTTTACGGGAAGCTATCGTGACCTGGCTAATCCAGAGGCTTTAGAAAAAACCCAGCTTCGTTCTCAAGTGGCTGATGGACGCGATGCCTGTGAATCATTACAAAGCCGCTTTGTACTTCAGCCCGGTGAAACGCAGGAATTCGTATTGGTTTTTGGCGCCGTTCCCCGCGAAGCTAAAAATGCTTCGGCCTTAACCAAAAAGTATCTCTCCCCTGAAAAAGCCCAGAAAGCTTTCGCTAACAATCAAGCCTATTGGAATAAAGTCTTTTCAACCCCCACTATCCAAACTCCCGATGTCGATGTAAACAATATGGTGAACTACTGGTTCAAATACCAGGGAGCCAACCTGTCTTGGTGGAACAGAAATACTGGATATTGCTATTTCGGAATCTATAACTTCGGTGTGCGCGATGCTTGTCAAGATGCCGTTTCGCGTCTACCTCAAGACCCCAAGTGGGTGCGCGATCATGTAGTCAAACGAATTATGATCTGGCAGTTTCCCGAGGGCGATTATGCCCATGGGGGAAACTTTGTAAACATGGTGGGAACACGAACCTACCATAGTGACGATCCGATTAATCCCTTGTTTATTCTGGCTAAATATGTCAGAGAAACCGGTGATTTTTCCATACTCAAAGAAAAAACTCCCTACGCCCATACCCAGGGCAAGCAAATCGATACCATTTACAAGCATGTGATTCGCGGACTGGAATTTTTCTTTAGCCAGTGGAGCAAACGCGGACTGCCTCTGATTCTAAAGGCTGATTGGAATGATGCACTCGATCAAGTAGGCAATGCGCGCAAAGGCGATTCCATCATGTTGGCCTGTTGGGCCATCTACTGTATCCGTGAATTTTATCCCTGCATGGATTACATGAAAGATGGAGTGACAAAAAAGAAATATGAACTGAAACTGAAGAAACTGGCTGATGTAGTCAATAATATCGGTTGGGATGGAGACTGGTATCAGAGAGCCATGCACGATAGTGGTTGGATTTTGGGAACTAAGAAAAACAAATATGGCAAGATTTGGGCTAATCCCAACAGCTTTGCCATTATCTCTGGGGTGGCCAACGAAGAACGTACCAAAAAAATCTTCAAGAGCTTTGATAAGTATCTCGATCATGAATTGGGCAGTTACACTTTTTATCCTCCCTACGCCGAACCCGAACCAAGAGCTGGAATCATCAGTCGTTTTGCCCCCGGTACCAAGGAAAATTGCTCTATATTCGGTCATAGCTCCCGCTGGCGCATTTGGGCCGAATGTTACGGTGGTCGAGGTGATAAAGCCTACGAACTGTTACATAAAATGCTGCCACCTACCCGCCATGAAGCTGACCCAGAACTCTATGCCATTGAACCTTTCGCGGCTTGTCAGTTTATCTATGCTCCCGAGAGTGGCAATGCGGGTGAAGGCTCCCATAGCTGGGCTACCGGTACTGCTGCATGGACATTGATAGTGGTGTGGGAATGGATTTTTGGTGTGCGGCCCGAGCTTGAGGGATTGTTAATCGACCCCTGTTTGCCTTCGGATTGGACGGAAGTCAGCATGCTGCGCCATTGGAAAGGCGCAAGTTACAAAATAGCCATTCAGAAGCCCAAGGGAATTTGCAAGGGCAAGGTTAGTATTACACTCGATGGCAAATTAATTGAAGGCCAGTTCTTGCCGGAAGCAGGCGACGGCAAGGAGCATAAGGTTCTGGTGGAGATCTCGAAGAGCTAAGACCCGTTGGCCTATAGCTTTCTATAGGCCAGCATTCCTTGAGTTGGGCAAAAGTTATAGGGAACAAAATCGGTAAATTCCTCTACTTTGGCTTCTACATCTTTGGCTCTTTGGCGTAACAGTTCTTCTGCTTCTCTCATTCCCCGCGAACGGAAAATCATATCTTTATCAGTATCATCGAGATATAAGGCATAAGGAAATTCAAGCACCGAAAAAAATATTCTGTAAACATTCGAAGCGTTTGATGCCATCAACAATAAGCAGATAGGGATGCTTTAATTTCGTGAATCCTTAGCATACTTCAATTTAAACTGTCTGAAAGGGTCAGTGCTTCAAATCCTTGCTGTATGGGAAAAGTATTTGGTGTTCTACAGATGAGCCCGCTTCGCTTGATGGTTAGGGGAAGCAATTGGGATAATCCCTTAAAATCGATTAATAAATAGGTTTCTAACTTCTCAGCTTCTCCCACAAATCGAGCAAGCTAACCAAGGGGCGCCGCCAGGAACTGCTTCCGATAAAGAGGGGAGAGTCTTTTCTTTCAACCCTAACCAGACACCAGCAATCGGAGTCCGCAAAGACTTCTGGTGCATGCGTGCTTCCTGGATGGACACTATCCCAATCACCCGCATGCACTTCGACTCCGTTATAACTGTAACCACCGCGCACCATTACAGTATCCTCCCGACAGCTATGGCGATGGGCTGGAGCAATTGACCCGGCTTTATAATGTACGCAGTAGAGTGCTTCATCTGTACTGAAGTCGTGATGCACTAGGGCAATACGGCCCTTTGAGGGCCACATATTGACCCAATCCCAATGGATTTCACCCGGCAGTTCGTGTTTTAACTGGGCGGGAAAAGGAATGTCGGAATTAAGTATTGCATTCAAGGATGGAGTGTTTCGCACTTGAGAATTCAGTTGATTTGAAATTTTGCCAAACAAGTTTTCAGTATCGAGGGAAGACTCTGCGGGATCGGGATTTTCTTCCAAAGCCATGCGAGTGACGCGCACGGCTTTTTCACACTGTTCACATTGAAACAAATGTGCTTCCATCAACATCCGTGAAACCGGGCTCGCGCTGCCTTCAGAAAATTCCTTAAGAGTGATTATATCGGGATGGGTTCGGGCAATCATCGCTTGACCTCGTCGGTGGGAATCCATTTTTTCAGACTTTTCAAACCGGCATGTAACCGCCATTTGATAGTTCCCAAAGGGCTCTTGTCATGTTCAGCGACCGATTCCAAAGTCATTCCTTGAAAGTAAACCAACTGCATCACTCTAGCTTGGTCTTGGGGCAGTTTTGTTAAGGCTTTGGCAACTGTGATTGCCAAAACCGTAGTTTCACTCACATCTTCTTGGGAGGCCGTATCTCCTTCAAAACCCAGGCTTTCTTTGAGTCTTTCCATTTTTCGCCAGCGGTCAAAGAGCTTATTTCTGGCGATTGTAAACATCCATTGGTCGGAATTTCCCCGTTCCTTTCGATACGAACCGGCTTTATTCCAAATAGTCACAAAAATCTCTTGCAAAAGCTCTTCAATCAGCATGTCATCGCGGGTATGTTTTCTTAGGAGGCCCTGTACCCGCTTGATATTAAGTTCGTAGA
>JBBQAD010000116.1:0-8643 GCA_038315885.1 Fibrobacteria bacterium
TCAGCACAATTTTTATTTGCATTTCAAAAATTCATCTTCTAGTTCACAATCAAATATGCGAGAGATATCGCAGAAGCCTGGCTTAGCCTCAAATGCTCTTCATGAAAGCACTCTCGGTAGTGATAACAACCCTCCCAGCGACGATTTTGATTTTGAAAATTTGGAGACGGCTATTGATTCACTACCCAACCCTCATCCATCGGCACGTCTAAACCTGCGAGTGGCAGTGGGAATGAGTGGAAAGTACAGCTATGCTGAAGAATCCCAAACATTTGTGCACAAAAATATTGCAACTCGTGCACCGATACCCAAAGGATGGTCCCATCAGGTTCCGACTGAAGCCATTGTTCAATTGGCTGCTCGCCTAGAATGGCAATATATGAAATTACCCTTTAACTACTGGATAAACGCACAGGAGGCTGGTTTAAGGTGGTTGGATTTTGGGCAAGAACTATCGGCTGATGTAGGCACTTTTTATAATCAATTATCCCTGGCTATGTTACTTCGATTTGGATTGATGGAAAGTCCCTATGTTACAGGTACAGAAAACATAATCACCAAGGCACCCAAGGGTGAAGGGGTGAAGGCAGCCCTGGCGAACTGGATGGCAGGATGGCGTTTATATACTTTTGCTCAACCCCGGGCGCTGCTAGTGTTACATAATTCAGCGATTGAGTGTGGCTTTAGGCCCTGTGAAGTTTCTCAAGAAGGACGGCTCGGAGTCTTAGACTTAGAAATCGGTGCCAGGGCAAGTTTGCCTATCGGTGGTCTTTGGCGCATTAATGGTGCTTATACGCTTGATTGGCGAAGCACCGAAGTAGCTACTGATGATTGGGAATTACTAGAGCACTCTTTCGGAGCCTGGCAAATTGGTATTGTTCGGGGAATTCGATAATTTTTCTGTTAAGCATTAGAATACTGAATAGAATTTCTGTAAAAGTGATGAAGATTAAGCATGCTGATTCCAAGAAGGGGTCTAAGCCTTAGTTGCTTACATCCGTTAGAAGTTTGAGAAACTGTGTAATTCTCCTTTTGGTTTGATCTGCTTAACCACGAATTAAAGTAAAAGCTTTGAAATAAAGCTTTATATTTTCATATATTCTGCTCATTATGTTTATAAAGTGGCCTTTTTGATTGTAGTTTGGCATGAAGCCGAACGACCAATTTTAAAATTGACTAAATGCAACTCGATGAAGCAACATTGCTGGACTGTCTTTCGAAAGCTCTAGAAAAGCGCCATGCTTTAACAGATAGCAACGCTCTTCGCATTGTAAATGGCGAAGGCGATCTCCTTCCAGGCCTGGTGATTGACCGATACAATAAACATTTTCAAATTCAATTGTACCAAGCGCATTGGGTCTCTTCGCTCACCTTATTACAAGAATGGATCGCCTCACGGTGGGACATAAGCTTTTTGGTCGTCAAATGGAGAGTTTCTCCCAATGGCGAAAGCTTACAGAATCCCCGTATGGAAGTTCTGCTTAACATTGAGAATTCAAAAACAATTGTAAGTGAAGGGGGATTAAAGTTTGAGGTTGATCTTCTGGATACGGTTAATCCAGGGCTTTTTCTGGATATGCGGGCGAACCGAATTTTGGTGTCCCAATTTGCCAAAGGCAAAACGGTATTGAATTGTTTTGCTTATACCTGTGCTTTTGGTATGCACTGTCATGCCGCCGGAGCCAAGGAGGTAAACAATGTGGATATCAGCGCGAAGGCATTATCAAAGGGACGCGAAAATTATTTACTCAATAAGGTGGAAATCGAAAAATACGCATTTCTCCGCAGTGATACACGCGACTACCTAAAGCTGGCTGCTCGTAAAAATCTGATGTATGATATTGTGATTTTTGATCCCCCTTCGTTTGCTCGCACTGAAAAAAAGGTCTTTCAAGTCGAGCGTGAACTACCTCAATTAGTGGAAGCCGGAATAGAATTATTGAAACCTAAAGGTCGAATTTTTCTTTCTACCAATTGCAGTGCATTGTCTGCGATTCGGTTGCAGGAAATGTTACAAAGTGGATCCGAAAAAAAGAAACGAAAAATCGTATTTCAAAAACAATTGGGTCAAGATATCGATTTTCCGGGTTCGGGAATGATGAGAGAGAGTAATCTATCGGCGATATGGACTCAGTTTGATTAATGTAACAGCGTACTAATATAACATCATTCGAATGTAACATATTTTAATAAACGTATTGCCCTGAGGCCAGGCTTTGCAGCGGCTTCCAACAATCAAGCTCTTACTTTAAGCTCACTGCTAATGATGCAAAATGTAATCCATCAGCCGCACTGCTGACGATACCTCCCGCGTATCCGGCGCCTTCCCCTAAGGGATACAGTCCTTCGAATCCTGGAGCGCTCATTGTATCAGCATCCCTCAAAATTCGAATAGGTGAGGAGGTGCGCGTTTCAGGACTGACACAAATTCCTTTTTCAATAAAGCCCGGCATCTGACGTTCGAAGTGTAACAATGATTTTTTAAGGGATGCAATAATATCGGATGCGAAAACATGGTTGTGATCGAAGGGGACCAAACCCAGGGGATAGGAGGAACGCGGCAGTTCAGAATCGGTTTTACCGGCTAAAAAAGCTTGCAGAGTCTGGGCTGGAGCACGAAAGCCTCCTCCGCCAATCCGAAAGGCGTCCTGCTCCAATTTTTCTTGTAATTCCAGTCCGCCTAGTGCAGTTTGTAACTCCACGGGAACAACGATGCCTGCATTGGCGAAGGGGCTAGAGCGGCGCGAATAGCTCATGCCATTGGTGCAAAGTTCGTTTGGCTCAGTGGTACAGGGGATTAGTACTCCTCCCGGGCACATACAAAAGGAATAGGCACCTTTAGTCTGCTCGGTTTCAGGAGCGCGCAATACATACTCAGCTGCTCCGGTATGTTTCACTAAAGCCTGAAGGTGGCAATTGTTAATGAATTCCTGGGGATGCTCAACCCGAAAACCAATAGCAAAGGGTTTCGGAATCATGGCAACAGCATGCCGGGCCAAGATTCTGTATACATCCCGTGCGGAGTGACCTGCGGCTAAAACAAGGGCTTCGCATGTTATCCATTCATCATTGATTAGAATACGGTTGATTCGACTTTGGACAAATTCAAGGTCTTGAAACTTGGATGAAAATAAAATCTTGCCGCCCAAAGAGACCAGCCGTTCTCTTAGGGCTTTCACTACAAATTGCAGGCGATCGGTACCAACATGGGCCTTATTGTAATACTGAGTATCTTTATCGGCGCCCGCTTCAACCAGCATCCGTAACACTTGCTGAGTCCAGGTATTACGGGTGCGACATGTTAACTTGCCATCAGAAAAGGTTCCCGCGCCTCCCTCTCCGAATAGAACATTCGATTGAGGATTTAATAAGCCTTGCTTAAAAAAATGCCGGAGCTGTTTAAAGCGTTCTTCAACTGGAGCGCCTTGCTCATGCACAATGACTTGATACCCTTTTTCAGCCAAACCCAGGGCGGCAAATAGCCCGCAAGGGCCTGAACCCACGATGTGAATGGTATGAGGTAATCGTAGACTTGCATCTGACTCAGGGGCTTGTTGCTGCGAATCAATTAACAAAAGTCGGGGATGCTGAATTTTTTTGTGAGACTGAAACGAAACACTGTAACTCCAATGGGGACGACCGCGCCGTCGGGCATCAAGAGCAAGTCTTTCAATACTAAGATCGCTTAAGTCTTCTTCTTTTACAAATAGGGTTTTTGCCAGAAATCGTTTAACGTCTTCCTTTTGATCAAGTGGTACTTCTAACTGATGTAAACGATAACGGGACATGAAATTTTATGGAATAGGATGCTTTTTTTGCCTAAGGCTGGAAATTTCTTTCCACATGAGCTGGGTGATAGAATAGCCCAGCAATGCGGCAACCAAGGCTGTTGCCAGACTTCCAGTTATCAAAGGTTTGGCATGACTCAAGATAACATGCGTTGAGCGGGGACTTGGCATGTCAACATGAGGTCCCAAACTTAATATCCAATGACCTAATTTATATTGAAACCAGAGTACTGGCGCAAAAGTGATAGGGTTTGTTACAAAGGTTGCTAATGCGGCTACCGAAAGATTGGCCCGCAGGAAAAAGCCTATTAATAAAGCCAGAATGATTTGTAAGCCCGCTACTGGCATAAGACCTACAAATAAGCCAATTGCTATGCCTTTAGCTACTTCGTCTCGAGTGGGTTTCCACAATTCAGGAGCGAAGATTTTCTCACCCAGCAGACGGTGGATGAAGGTGCCCTTTACATGCCTACGCCGGGGTGTCCAACGTAAAAGTTTACGCTTTACTTTCCACGACCAATGGCGTTGTAATAGTGGGCGAATTTTGGATTTTAAGTCAGTCAAGATTCACTCTCTGCCATGGAGAGTATAATAATAACATTGACCCTACAAGCAAGATGAATGAACTTGGGTTCGATGGCTTCTAACTACAATCTAGAACAAAAGGCCTATTTTCGCTCAAAGGGTCTAAATCTCAAAAAACATCAAGTCAAGTAATAAACACAATTATGGCATTGGTTAATAAATATGACCAAACTACCACAGTCTAATCACATGAGATTTTTCATAATTAAGACTGTGCAAGTGAACAATTTTAAGTCCTTTTCCGAGATCTGATTTTGGAATTGCTACAGAAGATCCGGCTTGAATTTGACGAACACTGATTTTTCGACCTTGCAAGTCAAGAATTGTAACAGACAAAGAATATTGCAAACGATTTTGAATGGTAAGAGCGTTGAAATCTTGAAATACATTTGGTCGAGTAACAAAATTTCTGCCCTTAATTCCGACTTTGGTTAAAGTATCTGTTTCAAAACTGAGTTCAAATTTTTCACCATTTATAATATTAGTGGAATCAAGCTTAAATAAAGCGGAACTGATGCGTCTTGATGTCTCCAGACCTGTAACATGAATAAGGCTGCTGTGTTCATGACCGCCTACGCAGTAGATTCCGCCATTTTTAGTTTGTACCAGGGAAGGATAAAAGTGCTCTTCGCCACCACTCACATTATCTAGAAGCAAGCCCCGCTCAAAGTTCGGCATATGCCAACCTCCTCTCCCCGTGCCGCGAGTAGTAGGCAATGAATAGGGTTTGGAGGCTACTCGGAAATCTTGAAATAGCGTTGCCGCAAAGAGTCCATCCCAAGTCATCAGGTATATGTTGCCCATATTTCCATTAATCGCAAAAACCTCACCTATATCACTTCCCTTTGGGCTCATCGAGCCGGAAACAAACTTTGTTACTCCTATCATCTCTCCTGGGTAGCTAGGGGGAGACTTGCTCTGCCATGAACCATGAACTTCTGGCCAACGGGAGGGATAGGTCCAATATTTTTGTGTGGGGCTGGAACCCGTAATGGTGGAGGCCATTGTTACAATCATGGAGTTATTCATTTGTACAGCTTCACCTTTTAAATTCGTTACTTGGACGCATTGTTCTAAGTCATATACGGGAATTCCCTGCGAATTCAAAACCGGGGGAGCCAGGCGATACGCTCCTTTTCCAGAGCTCAGCAGAATGGAAAAATCATCCGATAGAGAGAGCGAAGAAACATTGATTCCGGTAATTTTTTTGAATTGAACTTCATCGGCATCAATTTTCCCATCTTGGTTTAGATCGCTCCAGGCATAGAGGTAGTCATTGGGAGTTTTAGAATTCCATTTGCTCATAATCGGTGCAACACTTAAAATGGAGTCGCCGTTGGGATAGCCCACTACCACACTTAGCTTGGGTCGATTGTCCTTTTCTGTATACATATGCAGAGTTTTTGGTGCTCTGGTGGGATAATCATTAAATTCATCAGTCCAAAATATCTTTTCTTTCCAATACCGGGTTGAATTAGGCGGGTTGCCACCCAAATGAATGTAACTCACCTTGGATGTTCCACTAGCCCAATCGAGAGTGAGTTCCATGGAGCCCCGTCCTCTCTCTTCGCCGTACCAGAAGCGAGTTGTATCTACAGGATCGAGCACTCCACCGCCTCCGTATTTGGTCGGTCCAAAGAACTCGCGTTCTAGCGTACCGCTGCTGTCCCAGACTGAGATACGTTTCGGTAAATAGGTGGCTTCAGAAACCCAAAGTTTTCCCCAGGCGTCAATCGTAATGCCCATGGGACGCTGCATATGCAGTCGATCATAAGGACCCGTTACAATTGGCCCCGGTGTGCCGATATTGCGGATAAATGTTCCATTAGAATCATAAACCAGAACAGAGTTAACGGTATCCCAACAGGAGATATAGATTCGTCCCAGGCTATCAATGCTCAGTCCTAAGGGTTCTTTCAGATTTTGCACAAGTGTATCGATAACTGTAAGTTGAGCACTATCGAGTGTCCCTCTCAGCAAGCGATCTTTGGCTAGAATCAGAAACCTGCCATGCGAATCAAACGCGCTGCCTCTGGGACTGCTAATCGCAATGTTTCCTATAACCTTTTTCAGATCTGCATTGATGAGTGTAATACTATCATTGTCTCTTCTGCTGACAACCACGAGGGAGGCACGGGCAGAAATGCCGCGAACTGTACCGGCAGACCCTTTTACGACATCTTTAAATATTTTATTGGTGAGTTCTGATACCCGAATTCCTCCGTTGTTAATCGCTCCAAACACCCGACCGGTAATAACATCTACAGTGACCATGGAAGCGCATTTCCAATCATAGAGATGGGCAATTTCGTAGGTCTTCTTTCCAGTTGAATCTAACCATATTACTCCGGCACTTGATTCAGACACTTCAGATGTGATCAAGATTTCTTTTAGAGAGGGAATATAGGCGGCTCCTGTAGGGGGCGAATGATCGGCAAGCCATTGTCCTTTGCCATCAATCGTTTCCCAGGGTGGAGTGCCGGAATTGTAAGGGGTAAATTCATAGCGAAGGTGTACGCTATCCCTTAGCATTCCCCTTACTCGATATTGTCCCGGCTTAAGCTTGGGAACGCCATCGTCACGGACGCCCAAAATTGACTGGTCCACCCGCACTGTATCTGTACCTGGTGTCCAAGAAATTTCATGGGAGCCCGAATTAAGATATGTTTCACTAATCAGGTTACGATAACGAAGACCGGAACTGTCATCTAGAACTAATGTGTAAAAACCGGGTTTGCTGGTGGAAAATAAAAAATTAAGAGAGGCGGCTTGTATGTTTCCAAAACTGGTTCCCAGATAAACCAGAAGAAACAATCTACCCCATAAAATGTTCTTCAAGCTATGAAAAAAGTCACGGTGGAATCCCAAAAATGTCTGTATCTGTAAATATTGCATGAACCAAATATATCCTTCCAACTCGGGGGAATTAATTGCTTGGCTAGCTGGGCCCCATCTTTTTAGAATGCGATCCGTGTGACAACATTGGCTTTTTCTGTCACGGGTGACTGTTTTCCAGAGCGGATACGATACATGGCTTCATGACTCTGTTGGGCAGCTTCAACAATTTCAGGATGGGGACGTTGCCGTTCGTCAATAAAGCCGATTTGCCAATTCTCTCCATCAAAGCGACCCATCACCGGCTGGTCGTAGAGCTGAAAATAGTGGCATCCCACAATATCGGGATGGGCAGCACATTGTTCGAAGTATTGGCGATAGGCCTTAGCCCTTTCAGCTTGGTTTGCCACTCCTTGTAAACCGTTGCCCCAGAGTCCCCTGTCCAAAGCGCCAAAGTGATACTCCCCAATCATACAGGGTAAGCCGCTTCGTCTGGTGACCTCCTTTACAGTCTCAACTTCAGGGATCATCTGATAACAATTTAAAGAAAAAACATCCATGTAATCAGTCATTTCATAGACTAAATCGGATGAAATCCATGCAAAACGTAGGCCTAAATTGAGAATTTGAGGTGCAACCACTTTCAGGGCTTTAGCGGGTAGTTCGGCATAGCGTCTTGCCAAAAGTCGGGAAAAGTCCCAAAGATCTTTTTCAATCGCAGGATTTTTTTCATTCAAACGTCTGTAACACTGATTTACTAAATCTTCAAATTTAATCTCGGGCATCTCCCAGGCCAGTCGAAGATTGTTTACATTATTTTGGTATTGCGCGGCCAACCAGCTTGCCAGTGCCTTACGGCTGTAGGTTCCCGGATTGTCTTCTAGCATCTCGGCTGCCAGATTGAAAGCGCCAAAGCCCCATTTGGGCTCATTTGCCATAAAGTATCCAATTACCAGGGGCTCAGAAATCCAAGGCCCTAATGTTTCACCAAAAATTTGGGATTGTTTTTCAAATTCTGGAGAGTATACATCGGGCAGATCCCGAAATAGCAACTGCTCGGTAGTGGGATAATTTCCCAGTGTTAATGTAAACGGAATGTGATATTTTTGGGCTAATTTAATATCCGACCAATTCGCAACTGTATTAAAACCCCACTCTTTCAGTCGACTTGCGGTCATGGCCTGCCAAAAATCGAAATAGTTTTCACCAAGGGCTAAATGCAGGTTTGCTTCACAAAAGGAAAACTTGGGATTTGTGCGATTAGATTGACTTGACTTCAAATTATTTGTGTGGCCGTTTAATGTAATACTATCAATAACGCTCTCAGGATACATGCGTTCTGTTCCAGGCACAATTGTTGTAGGGGTTCCCATACGGATGCAATCCATGCCGGCTGAAAAAAATGCGTAACCTTCGGGATCGGCCAGATACCAGT
>JBBQAD010000430.1:0-3431 GCA_038315885.1 Fibrobacteria bacterium
ACCTTCACAATGCTTAACCTTTTTATTGGTGTAATTGTTACCGCCATGCAAAGTGAAGACCATGCTGTAGAGGAGGCCAGAGCAGAACAAAGTCATATTGAGCGTGAACTATTATTAAAAGAAATTAGGTCACTCAAAGAAGAATTCTTCAGCTGGAAAGACAGAAACATTATAATCAGAAAGTCGGTAATCGATGAATGTTAACACGCCATCTACCATATTTGATCCGAAAAAGGTTGCTCAAGGCTTTGAATGGCTGCGAAAAGAATTTCGTGCAATTCTGCTTGAATTCGGAACCGATCTGAATCAAATTAAAATCGATAAAATTGATTTAAGCCAAAAAGTAGTTGTGGATTACCTGCAAGCCCTCTGTATCGAATTTCATTTGCTCGGTAAGGTGGAAGAAATAGTGGCATTCCATCATCGAAGGGCACAAGAAAGCAATGAGGGCTTGGCTGCAGTTTCTCATTTATGGGGCGACGTTTTTCAAAAGGCTGAGGTGCAAGGATACTCTTCAGAAACTCTTTTTGAACAGATTAAAAATATCCGGATCGAGCTTGTGCTGACTGCACATCCTACTGAAGCGAAGAGGATCACAGTCCTGGAGCACCATCGGAGGCTCTATCTATTTCTCGATTCACTGGATGTTCAGAAGTGGTCTCCTCAGGAACAGTCTGCCATTGAGGATGAAATTCGCGCTCTGCTCGAAATCCTTTGGAATACCGGCGAGATTTACTTAAAGAAGCCCGAACTCAAGGCAGAAAGGATCAATACTTTACATTACCTAAAGAATGTTTTTCCCAGTGCCCTTAGAATGACAGATGATCGTTTGATCTGGCTGTTAAATTCCAAAAAAAGAAAAAAATATTTTATCAAATCAGAGAATTTACCGCGAATCAGCTTTGCTAGCTGGGTAGGAGGAGATAGAGATGGACACTCCTTAGTAACAGCAGAGGTTACCCGAGAAACTTTGAATCTCCACAGAAAAGAAGCACTGTTACTCCTTGAAGAGCGTCTTATAAAACTCGCAAAACGCCTCAGTTTTTCTGATAAACTTAAGGAACCTGGCGAAGATTTACTAGAGAGAACTAAAGAGATGCTGAAAGTTCCTTCTGAAAAAAATCCAGAACTTCAATTGGTGAACCGACATGAAAGTATTCGTCGGTTTTTATACTGCCTCATTGAACGATTAAAAGCCAGTCCAGGTTATCCCGGTTCAGAGGAGCGCAGTAACATCTGGAAACCTTTTAAGAACGCCATTGAACTTAGGGACGAATTAAGCTTTCTTGAGAGTTACCTGCATAGATTGGGCGCCCATGCCAGTGCAGAAAGAAAAGTACTGCCTGTTATACGGCATCTCGATGTCTTTGGCTTTCATTTAGCTCTTCTCGACATTCGTCAAAACAGCGGATTTCATGATCGAGCCATCGAAGGTTTAGGTAAATACATTGAAACTAGTTTGGAGTATTATTCATCTTGGAGTGAGGACAATAAAAGAGTTTTTCTAAATAACGAATTGTTAACGTTGCGGCCCTTGGTTCATCCCAAAGTTAAATTACAAGGTGAAATTAAAGAACTACTGTGTACATACGATGTTATCGCTGATCATCCCTTTGCGGCAGATGGTATCGGAGCCCTAATTGTTAGTATGACACGAAATGTTTCAGACTTATTGGCTGTATATCTTTTTGCACGTGAGTCTGGGTTGCTGTCAAGAAGCCCTGATGGAGAGATATACTCTAGTATTTCGGTGTCCCCGTTATTTGAAACTATTGATGATTTAGAGCGCTCGCCACAAATAATGGAAGAATTTCTCGATCATGCCCTAACAAAAGCGACCCTTAAGTACGGAAAGACCCCTGGTGAACAGCAAATTATGTTGGGTTATAGTGATAGTAACAAGGATGGAGGTATTCTCGCCTCAAATTGGGGGCTACAAAAGGCCCAAAAAGAATTACAGCTAGTGGCAGAGAAACGCAAAGTAAAACTGCGATTCTTTCATGGCCGAGGCGGAACCATCAGCCGGGGAGCAGGTCCCTCCCACCGATTTATCCGTGGTTTACCCAAGGCAGCATTAGGCGGTGATTTGCGAATTACTGAACAAGGAGAAGCCATTTCACAAAAATTTGCCAACCGGAGCAATGCGGCTTTTAACTTGGAGACCTATGCAGCCAGTGTTTACCACTCTTTTACCAACAACATTGAAGAAAAAGACCAACAGGAGTGTGAACAACTTTTTCAATATTTAGCAAAGCTAAGTTATACACACTATCGAACCTTAGTGGAATCAGATGGCTTCGTTTCCTTTTTTAGACAAGCTACACCAGTCGATGCGATTGAGCATGCACGAATTGGATCTCGCCCCGCTCGCCGAACGGGAAACACTTCGTTGTCCGATTTGCGGGCGATTCCTTGGGTATGTAGTTGGGGGCAGAGTCGATTTTTTTTATCTTGATGGTACGGGGTTGGATATGCTCTGGAAACTCTGAAATCCTCGAATCCCACAGTGTTTGAAAAATTGAAATCTAATCGAACAGAATGGAAAAGTTGGCATTACACTATCAGCAATGTTGCCACAGCTTTTGCTATGTCTGAAAAAAAAATAATGGAAAAATACAGTTTACTGGTTGAGGATATAGCAGTTCGAGATCGAATTTTTGCTTTAATTAACCAAGAACATGATCGAACCAGAACCATGCTGGAAGATTACTTTGGCGGACCATTGGATATTCAAAGACCTCTTATTGCCTGGTATATGAATCAGCGCTCAGCTAATCTTGGGCAACTCCATGAATTACAAATTCGCATGCTAAAGAATTGGCGCACGATTAGCACCAAAAATCCAGAGCTTTCTGATCAAGATGAACACCTTTTGCCTCTTTTACTATGCATCAATGCCATTGCCAGTGGTTTGGGGGGTACCGGCTAAAAGAGCTCGATATATTGGCTAATCCAAACTTCGCTTAAAGCCAGAGTATCATTTAAATTCCCTTGGAGTAAAGGGGGTTCTAAATAGAAAACTTTAATGGGAATTGCTTAGTCACAAATACTCCATGTACTCAAACCGGTTAAAGCCGGCCTTTTCGTTCTTCGAGACAGCCACAGATCGTCTCTCTTGCAGCAAGCAGCGGAAAATGCAGCCTTGGCTTCACTCACTCGGCATGGATTTCAAAAAACAAAAACAACTAGATAATTGGTTTACCCAAATTAATTTAAGAATCTCAAGATTCTATTGATTCGCTTCCCCAGTAATACATACTTCCGCATCACAGTTGCATTGACTGTTCGCTAAAAAGGTTGTGGCTTTTCTGCCCGCTTAAGGTGAAATTTTGAAACTATTTACATAAGTTACGATTCAGTAATTCAACTTTTCCAAATTCCCTTGGGTGCTCAAGCTGCAAATCAAGAATCAAAGGTGGGAATTGGCTCGC
>JBBQAD010000372.1:0-4152 GCA_038315885.1 Fibrobacteria bacterium
CTGAAAAATTTAATCCAGAAAGCTGGCCTAAATACAGAAGCGGTGTTAGGTGATTTCACCTTGGAAGAGGCCAGTGACAATTCTGAACGGATCCATTTTGTGGTTAGAAATCCATGATCGCCTTTAACCATGTCACTAAGGTCTATGAAAAAAAATGGAAAGCGCTTCAAGATGTCCACTTTCGCATCGACAAAGGTGAATTTGTCTTTTTGACGGGCCAAAGCGGTGCGGGAAAATCCACGGTCCTTAAATTGATCTACATGGATGAACGACCTGACGATGGCGAAGTGTTAATCTCCTTCAATAAAAACTTGACCTACCGCTCTCACGGCTCACCCGCTCCGGGAAGTATTCAAATGTTGCGCAGGCGATTGGGCATCATCTTTCAAGACTTTAAATTATTGGTTGACCGGACTGTTTTCGAAAATGTCGCTTTTGCGCTGCGTGTTTCAGGTTATTCCAATAAAAAAATCAAGGAACGAGTCTACGAAGTCTTGACCGCTACTGGAATGTCACACCGTACGCGGGCACTCCCACATCAATTATCGGGCGGTGAACAACAACGGGTAGCTATCGCCCGCGCCATGGCCAACGAGCCTTATATCATTCTAGCTGATGAGCCGACAGGAAATTTGGACCCTGATAATTCCTCGGAAATTGTTAAAATATTTCAATCGATACATGCTAGCGGGACCGCTGTTTTAATGGCTACCCATGACTATCACTTAATCGAAAAAATGCCCTATCGCAGAATTGTGCTGAAAAGAGGACAATTGGTCAACCGGGACTATATCTAGCCTGCGCTTGAATCGAAGTACTGACTTTACTTCAGCTTATTTTCGACATCCGACTTTTTCAATAATACGACAAACGCGAAATACAGCTAAAAAAGGCTATCAAGGCCTACTCATTTCCAGGTTAATTCATTTAATCTGATAATTTTTTCCCCTAGGGCCTCCACCTGGTACAATAAGGAAAAGGTTAAAGGGAGTGGCTATGGCTCAAGCAGATCCACAAGACAACAATTCAAGTCCGTTTTTAACTCCACTTCGGGAGCGTTCTGCACCGAGTGCCCCTTTCTCAAGTTTTGCTCCAGTTCCTATGGAGGATGAAAATGAGCCTCCTGAAGCTGACCGGTCTAACGAATCGGATAGCCAGGTCACCTCACCTTCTGTATTACTGGATAGAAATGAAATCATTAAGGCCAAGCAACCAGAAAATCGAACATCCTACATGCAGTCCCTAAAGCCTCTGGGATCAGAACATATACTTGAAACATTGAAACAGGATGTGAAGAAAAAAGGTTCTAGTTCCAGTAATAATTCTCAGCTTAATTCCAATACTGTGTCAGACCCCAACGCTCCAACCGCATTTTCTAAACCGAATGTAAACAGTGATCCTTTGCCAACAAGTGGTTCGGCCATTCAAGTCAATGCATTTGCACCAGAATTTGATTCTCCTTTTATCAGCAAAACAAGCGCACCTGTAGAAAGCCAATTGGAAACGTCTGTCACTCCTGAATCCATTGGCCCAGCCGATTCCTGGAGTTATGTTCCGCAAAATCCCCATCCTCCGAAACCCGAAAATTTGGCTCCGGTAGTAACAAGCAACAAGGTTGTAGCAGATTCACAGGTTCATCAAAATCCAGAGGCGCTGACTAATGATATACTGAAGAAAAGTGAATTTTCCAGGCCGCTTATTGATCCCGCTTCGGCCAGTAAAAGTGAGTCTATCGATGACGATATGAACAGGCAGGCCAGGGTGGAACAATCACCACTTTTAGAAAAAACTGCAAGTTTGGCTACTACTAAATCGATAGAACCACCACCGGCTATAGAACCCCAAGCAGCAGTCCTTCCCAAAAAAGTACTGCCCAATAATAGCGGGTTCAAAACGGTGTTTCCTGTTGTGACTGGGCCGACTGTACCTGGCATGCGAGTGGCCGAACAATTAGGTGTAGTCAGTTCGGAAATTCTGGTGCCTAAAGACCTAATTTTACAGAATCCGGCTCCTTATGGAGAGTTATGTCGTATCAAGGCCGCAGAAGATGTCTTAAAGCGAATGAAAAATACGGCACTGCAAGAGCTAACTTTGCAAGGCAATCGTTTAGGGGCTAACGCATTAGTGGGACTTACGATGCAATACGGTCAGTTTGATGCTAACGTAACTTTGCTCTTTGCCTATGCAAATGCAGTGAAAGCCCTTCCCCTCTAGTATTGGACATCAGTAGCAAGACTCCGAATGTATTTTTGAAGAATGTCGAATTCTTCTTCAATTTCTTCTATTACTCTCGCCCCCAAATCAAAAGTTTTTGGAACTATACAGGCACCGGGTTCTAAAAGTATTTGTAACCGAGTGCTTCCCATGGCTGCCTTTGCCAATGGGAGCTGTCTCATTCGTAATCTGTCTAAAGGCGATGATGTTGTTTACATGAAAAGTGCCTTGGAAAAACTGGGCATTCCCATGTACCAAGAGGATGGAAATCTTCGAATTACAGGTTTGGGCAGACCGCACCAACACGCTTCGGCATCACCATTAAAACTTTTTCTTGGCAATTCAGGAACCTGCATGCGATTTTTAGCATCGATGCTAAGCGCGGGAAAAGGTTACTACCGGCTCCAAGGTGAAGCTCGCATGTACGAGCGACCTATTCAAGATTTAGTTCAGGCATTAGAAGGTCTGGGAGCACAGGGGATTAGTTATACACAAAAAGAGGGCTGCCCTCCCCTTGAAATTCAGGCAAATGGTCTACAAGGTGCTTCGACATGCATCAAGGGAGAGTGGTCAAGTCAATTTGTAACGGGTTTATTATTAGCACTGCCCCTTTGTCGAGAATCTGCCCGTGCAGAAGTTGTAGGCCACCTGGTCTCGAAACCCTATATCGAAATGACCCTGAAATTGATGGAAATTTTTGGGGTTGAAATAAAAAATCAAGATTGGAAACAATTTAGTATCGATAACCCGCATGGATACAGTAGCCCTGAATCGATTAGCATTGAACCCGATGCGTCCTCCAGCTCCTACTTTCTGGCAGCTGCGGCTATTGCAGGGGGAACAATCACAGTCCCTGGGCTCTCCGAACACAGTTTGCAGGGGGAGGCTAAATTCGCCTATGTTCTCGAAAAGATGGGAGCCAAAGTTAGCTATGGAAATGATAGCATTACCGTATCACGAAATGAACTCCGGGGAATAGATGTTGACATGGATGCCCTAACTGATACCGGAATGACGCTTGCTGTTACTGCTCTATTTGCAGACGGCCAAACACGTATTCGCAATATCGGTAATTGGCGCGTCAAAGAAACCGATCGAATCAAGGCCATGGCCACTGAACTACGCAAATTGGGCGCTGAAGTTGAAGAGGGTATAGACAATCTTATTATTAATCCGCCTAAACGCATTCAGGCAGCTGAGATTGAAACTTACAATGACCATCGAATGGCAATGAGTTTTTCCTTAGCCTGTTTCGGCTCCGAAACCATTACAATTTTAAACCCCAGCTGTACAAATAAGACCTATCCCGACTACTTCGGTGATTTCCAAAGACTCCTAGCTTGATACACTGCCAAGAGAGAGATACTGTGAAAAGGGTAAAGCCGCAAAAGTCAGGAGTACTTTACTCCTGCTCTCTAGTGATGTGCTGGTTTCAAGTCATAAGTATTACCCTAGGTGTTACCATTAATGCTGCATCTAGTATGTCTGCAAAGATTTACGATTCATCCGGTGTTTTTTCACCCAGGCTAAGTGAACAACTGGATTCCCTCTTTGAAAAAAGTGGGCTTGACGGAACTTTCGGTTATGCCATTTATTCTAACCAGTATCATCGATTTGAAGCCCTCCGCAATGATACAGTAGATTATGTTCCCGCTTCCTGTCTTAAAATGGTTACCACCGCAGCTGGCATCAGCCGGTACCCTTTAAATTATTTCCCCAAAACCCGCTTGCTTCTAGATGGGAAAAAAAGCGGCCGCAGTTTCTTCGGGTCTATACTAATCGTTGGGGGTGGAGATCCCAATATTTCTTCACGGTTTTCCCCAAATTCATTTTATGCCTTTGAGCCCATTTATGACAGTCTCAACCAATGGGGCATCGACTCTCTTTATATCACAATTCGTTCAGACGAAAGTTTCTTCAAAGAGCCTCGAAGGCCTT
>JBBQAD010000017.1:0-16118 GCA_038315885.1 Fibrobacteria bacterium
GCTTCCGATCTTCGCGTTGGTTTTGACCTAAATAATGGTGAATGGGTTGGAGTTAATGGTAAGAAGATGAAATAGTAAACACACTATTCAATTTGTTCGCTCAGCTCCTGAACAACACAGTTCCGTTATCTGCAACAAAGGGAGAGGCGGAAATATTTCCCATTGCATCTGATTCAATGGGAATATCTCCAACAATTGCATGAAAAGCGAGATATCCAAGGTTCTCAAAGCCCATATCCACACTGGTCAATGAAAACAGCGAAGTTCGGAATGAATAGTCAAAGGAAATAATTGACATTTCATTAGGCATTTGAATCTTTAGGTCAGTGAGCCAGTCGTAATGATGCCCACGTGCTGTGGCATCATTCGGGGCAATCAGGGCAGACACATTTTCCATGACCGCTTCTCTGAGTCCTAAAATAGCCCATAAAGAACGCGCTACATGCCTTTCGCTTTCTGAATGCACTTCGGGTTCGCCGTGATGCTTCAGTATTAGTGCATGAAGGAGTTGGTATTTGCTTTCCCTAGCAGTGGATGGAATCCAGTCCTTGAGTTTTTGTCTGATCTTGCTGGCGAAACGCAAAGCTTCATCCAAATGAATACATAATGGATTTAAATTATTCCTTTCAACTAACTCAAGTGATATGTCAATCAGAGGGTTTCCCATTTTGAAATCTTCAATTACAAATTCTTGGGATGAGAACAGTTTTAATCCCGGGAAATCCTTACTAGCCTTCACCAGGAGTGACATTCGTTTTTCATGCCATGGAACCCCTTTCATGAATGTGTAACAAACTCTAGAATGGCCTGTTTCAAACAGGTAACGAATTGCAGCTTGGGCCGCCTTGTATTCATTGAAATGGCATCGGTAAAAATGCCGTCCTGGTCGCTTGGTCAGGTTTTGTCCTAAATCATTTCTATCAAACCAAACTACTGGCCGATGATATTTCTCTAGCAAGTAAGCGAGTGTTAACATATGTATTGGATTTTCCCCGTCATCAACTAGCAATGACCCAAGGTATTGGTTTCTGTTTTCCTTGTTAATTTCTGCCAGTTTAATTGCCACATTTTTTTCAAATCCATCCTCAAACAGGACAGGTACATGAACCAGGCGTACGTTCAATTTGATTTTTTCCCGATTGAAGGCTGACCCAAACAATCCGGTTCTGGTGGATACACAAATACCTTCCCAAAGTGATGCCTTTTGGCAAAGAATCAGAACAATAGCTTGTCGAAAATGGGCCATTCGTATAGCTGGCCTGGTTTGAGCACCGACAACAAAGCGTTTTCCATCCCGATGGGCAAGATTTTCTGAAATCAAAATATTATATGCACTAGAGACTGTGTGATTCGAGAGCTTCTCCTTTGCGGAAAGAAAAAGGATTTTTGGTAATGTATCACCTATTAGCAATTCGCCTTTTTTGATTTTCCCCCGAAACTCATCTGCAAGCCTCTCATCCGCCGCTCCCGGTGAAATTTTTCTCAATTGCCCAGGATTTGTATTGACCCTTCTTGTTCTCCTGCCTCTGTGGCGCTCTACGACCCCCTCTTGAACCAATTGGTCAAGGACTTGGGACATAATTGGCCACGAAACTCTGAAATCAGACGCCATCTTTCGCAAAGGGGGGAGGGTTTCTCCAGGCATTTCCTGGAGGGCTTCCTTGACGTTTCTCAGGGTTTCCTGAACAAGCTTACTCAGCATCGCTAAAACCTATGAGTGTGCCATTCATTCAAAGAGATCGTTTTATAGATAAGGGTGCTCATACAAAGCCTGTTTCTCCCTCTAAAAATAGGCTTGATTTCATCTTTGAGAGCTTAGGTGATAGGCTGAATCTCTACTATTAATGAATAATCAGATTATTCACAATCAGCCCGACGAAAAAGACCATCAGGTAACCAAACCAGAGAAACATCAAGGGATAATTGAAATATCGATCTCCACTGGTGACTTGGTCCTTCGGCTTCGAGCGAATATCTAAAAGATTTCGACGAAAAGTTTTCAAAGTCAGATAAAAGCCTAATGTGGCCACTAAAACAATTAAAAATCCTCTGATGATCATCATTTTTTAAGCCTTTGGCTGATTTCTGCAAGATTGACGTTTGGCTTTAGCCTTGCCTGAGAATCGACAAATTACTTAATTGCAGCCCGAGTGCGGACGGATCCTAAGTCGTTCGTGGTTTTTTCTTTTTTTGTGGAAATAATTTGGATTTAATTCAATCTGTCACCAAGAAAGCCGAGAGTATCACAGACTCAAAGGGTTTGGATTTGGTGGATATTGAATTATACCGGGCGGGAAAACGCTTAGTGGTCAGGGTTTTTATAGGCAAGCGTGATGGTGTGAGCATTAATGATTGCTCTTCAGTTAGCCGAGAATTGGGAACAGTACTCGACGCGGAAAACGTGATCGAAGATGCCTATACCTTGGAGGTTTCATCACCAGGATTGGATAGACCCTTTAAAACTTTGCAGGACTGGAAACGAAATATCGGTCGAGAGGTCCGTGTGAGCTGTCGAATGCCGGCCGGCGAACCTAATCTTTTTTTGGGAATTTTGGAATCTGTGGATGATACAGAAGTACATCTTAAGGTAGAAGATACAGTAAAACACATTCCTCTGAATCAGGTCGCGTTGGCGCGCCTAGAGATCAGTGTTTGATAGGAGCAGGAACATGAAAGCCAACCTGATCGAAGGCTTGAGCCTAATCGCCAAGACCAAGAATCTCACCAATGAGGTGGTCGTCAAGACTCTGGAACAGAGCCTTATCAATGCCGCCAAAAAATATTTGGAGATTCAAAAAAATATCGAAGTCGAATTCGATAAAGAATCTGATGAAATCAGGGTGTATCTTCGTGTTACAGTCGTGGAAGATTTTCCCGATGTAGACCCTACGTTGAACGCAGAAGAAGTGGCAGCCAACGACGAACGTTATATGCTGGTTGAAGAAGCAAAAGATTATAATGAAGACGCCAATCCCGGTGACTACTTGGAGATGGAAATACCCATCGAAAATTTTGGCCGTGCCGCAATACAGTCAGCTAAACAAGTGTTACTCCAAAAGGTGCGAGATGCCGAGCGCGACCGTATCTATGAGGATTTTTTGGACCGCGTAGGCACTTTAGTTACGGGCACGGTTCAACAAGTCGACCGCGGCAATATTTTGATCAATATGGGTAAAACCGAAGCTGTGATGCCTCTAAAGGAGCAAATTCGCAAAGAACGGTATCGACAAGGCGATAGTATCAGAGCCTATATCTCTCAGGTAAACAATAATACCAAGGGTCCCCAAATTATTTTGTCCCGAACTCATCCTGAATTTCTTGCCATGCTCTTTGAGTTGGAAGTTCCCGAGATTCACGATAGCATTGTCACTATCAAGGGTGTATCTCGTGACCCCGGCTTTCGAGCCAAGATTGCAGTCACTTCAAAAGACGATCGAATTGACCCGGTCGGCGCCTGTGTAGGTATGAAGGGCAATCGCGTTCAGGCCATCGTCCGTGAACTGAGCAACGAGCGTATTGATATCATCAATTGGAGTGACGATTTAAACACCTATATCAAGCGGGCGCTCTCACCGGCCAATGTTCGCCAAATAACCGATACCAAAGATGGACGAGTCGTGGTCATCGTCAACGACGAAGACTTGTCCCAGGCCATCGGTCGTGGAGGGCAAAATGTTCGCTTAGCCTCAAAACTCCTAAATAAAGAAATCGATATTTATGGATTCTCTGAATTCAATGAAATGCCAACTGATGAAAGAGACGAATTGTTCAAAGCGCGTGAAACCCCAGAACAGGCGTCTGAATCGGAAGCCGTGTTTAGCACTAGCGGGGCAGCAGGATCCAAATTTTCTGAACTTGAATCGCTCTTTAAAAAGGGAGAGGGTTCAGCTACATAAGGGCTTTCACTGTAGTCGAGATGGAAAGCTTACTACCTTTCCACCCGGAATGCAGATGCAATCCATGCGTTATCCAACGCGGCAATATCGGTAAGTCTATAGTTAGCTTTCAGGTAAGGTCGCAGAAAGCAGGTTATGCCTGAGGTTCTAAAAAAGCGAGTATCGTCGCTGGCTAAGCAATACGAAGTCACCAGCGAACTCCTTCTTTCATTTTTGCATGAAGCCGGTTTCGGTGATGTGAAGACTGCGTCTTCCATGATCGACCAAGAGACTTTTCGCGCTGTAAAGCCATTGGTTGCCGCAGAAAAAGAGCGCCGAGAACGCGAAGAGATGATCAAGTCTGGGAAAAAAATCCCAATGAAGGCCGTGCTCAAAAAGGCTCCGCCCCTTCCACCTGCCCCTCCGATTAAAAAGGTTGAACTGCAACCGATTAAGCCCAAAATTGAAGAGCCGGTAGTTCAAAGTGTAACAGAGCCAAGCCCCCAAAAAAGCACCAGCCCTGAAGGCATCAATAAGGTTACTGAACTGTTCACTCCTCCCGTGGAACAGGCCAAGACCAGTTCTAACGTGTCTGTTAATCATGTAAGTGAAGCATCAGTTACACCTAACGAACCTGTTCCGGTGGCCACGCATTCTGTTACACCCATTCAAAATGATCCAAAGCCTACTATGGCCATTCCAGAGTCAGAAACGGTAAAAACCGGAACTGTTACTCCGGAAAAAACGGAGATTGAGGTCAAAAAACCAGGTCCTTCCGACTTAAAAGTTTCCGTTGAAAAGCCCAATGCAGAGTTTTTGGCTCGCTTGGCAAAATCGCAACAAAAAGAACAACGCGAACGCTTTGTGGGCAGAGGCCCAAATCAAGGCTATTCCGGACAGTTTGGACGCGTTCCCTCCGGTGCTCCTGCACCAAGAACCGGAGCACCTAGCCGACCGGGTGACCGTGGTCCACGCAATGATGGCCCACGTGATGTTTTCGCCCAGCGCGCACACGATGCCGGTGTTGCAACCACTGGATTTGGTAGAATTGGAACTCCTCCCACAGGTTTTCCCTCACCGGCAAAACCAGACAGACATAGCGACCACAAAGACAAACCCAAAACTGGCACCACGGGTGCTGGCACTGGAGGTGGTGGAGGTGGTGGAGGCGGAGGCGCTCCACCTAAAGGAAAGAGCCGCGGGGGTTCAGGCAAGCGCAAGACCCGTGAGCAAATCGAACAAGAATTGGGAAATATTCATAAGAATGTAAACAAAGTGATGGCTAGCCTCTCACGTACCGCCAAGCCCAAATTTAAGGGCCGCAAAGAAGACGGTGAATTAGAAGAGAGTGGAGAAAAGAAGATACTCGAAGTCGCCGAATTTATAAGTATCGGTGAACTTGCAGGACTCATGAAGGTGATGCCTAATAAGGTTATCGCCAAGTGCATGGAAATGGGTGTGATGGTGACCATTAACCAACGCCTTGACCATGAAACCATTGCTCTGATTGCGGATGATTTTGGTTTTGAAGTTCGCCTCATGGAAGAATATGAGGAAAGTCTCGAAGAAATTGATGGCGATGAGGACCAAGGTGGAGAGTTACAGACGCGTGCGCCGATTGTTACCGTCATGGGTCACGTCGATCACGGTAAAACTTCTGTGCTTGATTATATCCGAAAAACCAATGTAATCGCTGGTGAAGCAGGGGGAATTACCCAGCACATCGGTGCCTATCATGTGGAAACGCCCCAAGGACCGGTCTGCTTTTTGGATACACCGGGCCATGAAGCCTTTTCTGCCATGCGAGCCCGCGGAGCCATTGTCACCGATGTTGTTCTTTTGGTGGTAGCCGCCGACAGCATGGTTATGCCGCAGACGAAAGAATCGATACAATTAGCCAAGAATGCCAACTGTCAAATAGTTGTTGCTATTAATAAATGCGACTTGCCTACCGCCAACCCAGATAAAATCAAGACCCAGCTTTCTGAAGCTGGAGTTGAGGTTGAAGAATGGGGCGGTAAGGTACCCTGTGTTCATATATCAGCCCGTAAAGGCGATGGCATGGATAAGCTCTTAGAGATTTTAGCTATTTCAGCAGAACTCATGGAGCTTAAGGGAAATAAAGCCAAGCGCGCCACAGGTACCATTCTCGAATCTCGACTCGATAAAGGCAAGGGTGCAGTGGCAACCTTGTTAGTACAAAATGGTACACTGCGGGTTGGTGATGCATTCGTTGCTGGTATCTTTTCAGGAAAAGTGCGTTCTATTCTTGATGAACGCGGCAACCCTCGCGAATCGGCTGGTCCTTCTAGCCCAGTACAAATTTTGGGTTTAGATGGAGCACCACAGGCTGGTGATACACTCACCGTTGTTGAAACCGAAAAAGAAGCTCGCGAAGTAGCAGCCCGACGTCGTCTGGCAGCTAAAGATCGTGAACTCCGTTCCCGTCGGCATATCACCTTGGATCAACTCTACGATCAGATCAAACAAGGTGAATTCCATGAGCTAAATGTGATCATTAAAGCCGATATGGATGGTTCTGTCGAAGCCATTGGCCAGGCTCTGGAACGACTCTCGACTCCTGAAGTCAAGGTTAACATCATCGCCAAAGCGGTTGGTACTGTTACAGAAAACGATGTTCACCTGGCAGCTACTGCCGATGCAATCATCGTTGCCTTTCATGTTCTCCCCAATGAATTTATTCGTAATCTGGCCGAACAAGAAGGCGTTTCCATCAATTCCTATCGAGTTATCTACGAAGTGGTCGACGAAGTTCGCGCCGCCATGGAAGGTATGCTCACCCCTGAAATTAAAGAAGAGGTGGCAGGAGAAGCAGAAATCAAACAGATTTTTGTCATTCCCAAGGTTGGAGTTATTGCAGGTAGCGTAGTTGTGAGTGGTGTGGTAGAACGTGACGCTAAGGTCCGACTGTATCGCGACGGTATCGAAGTTTCTGAGACCAAGGTTATTTCTTTGAGACGCCATAAAGATGACGCTTCTTCGGTAAAATCAGGTCTGGAATGCGGTATTGGTCTCGAAGGCATCAAAGACATCAAGGAAGGCGATGTTCTCGCTTTCTTCAAGAAAGTTGAAGTGCAGAGAAAGCTTAGCGCTCCTATTCACGCATGACCCGAAGGACCGATAGAATTGGTCACCTAATTCAACGTGAGCTGAGTGAACAGATTCAACGTGGATTGAAAGATCCCAGGGTTGGATTTGTCACTATCTCTCGCGTCGAAGTCTCCGCAGACTTAGCTCATGCGAAGGTGTTTGTTTCAATTCTCGGCGGCGATAAAGATGAAAGAAGTTCAATCGCCGGGCTAAAAAGCAGCGCCTCCTATTTACGTAGTCACTTGGCCCGTATAATGAATACTCGTACCGTACCTAGCTTGAATTTTCAGCTTGATAAAAATCTCGACCATGGATTTCGCATCCAAGAGCTGTTACATAGTGTTAAGGACGATTTGATTGATGGGGCTGTGAAAAAAGTCGACCCAGCTATCGAAAACAGTAAAGAAAATCTGGACGCCGCCACCGGCGATGACAGTAACAACGTTTAAAAAAACATGAACGGTTTTCTTTTGCTGGATAAGCCCAGCGGAGTAACTTCTCAGCATTCTCTCTACCCATATAAGCGAAAACTAAAAGGTTTAAAAATGGGCTATGCGGGAACTCTAGACCCTCTGGCATCGGGGCTATTGTTACTCGGAGTGGGCAAGGCAACTCGGGTGCTTGAATTCATTGAGCATTTTCCCAAGTGTTACGAATTTGTTTTGAGGTTGGGAATAGAGACCGATACCTATGACAGCGATGGAGAGGTGTTACAGAGCGCCCCAGTTCCCGATTTGTCAAAATCTCAATTGGAACATTATCTACTGCCATTTATTGGAGATATTTCTCAAAAACCACCTGTCTATTCAGCCATTAAAATTAAAGGCAAGCGGGCCTGCGACCGAGTTCGCCGAGGTGAAGACGTTGAGCTGGCTGAACGACCCATCCATGTAGAATCCATAGAAGTTTTAGAGGGACAAGGTGAACGCTGGAACTTGCGGATGCATTGCTCACGAGGCACCTATGTACGCAGTATCGCCCATGATTTGGGAAAACAGATAGGCTGCGGAGCTATTGCAGAATCCATTCGACGCATTTCCATTGGTCCCTTTCATGTTAATAATGCCATCTCTGAAGCAGATGATAATTTGAGTGCTTACATACAGCCGTTGATGTTAGCGTTGGACGGCTTACCCGTTCATAGGCTTAAAAGCGAAGCCATGGTAAAACTGAAACATGGGGCGGCGCTAGGGCCTGAGTATTTTACAACAATACATACAGGCTCCCTTTCAACGGCTTTTCCCTCTGATACTTCTTCTAAATCTCCCTCTGATTTCTCCTCTGATGTTCCATCTAATGTGGACGCAATTCACTCCCATGAAAATCCAGAGGCTCTGTTTAACCTTAAAGCATGGCATGTGTTACAAGACGAAAATGGCCAGGTATTGGCCTTGGCACAGCGTGATGCACTTGGCCAGATGCAACCCAAAAGGGTTTTAATAGACACAGAATGAAGATTACACTTTCCGAACCGTTTGAAAAGCCAAGCTTGGTAGCCATGGGTAATTTTGATGGTTTTCATCTAGGTCATCGAAAAATTGCGGAACGGTTAAAACAAGTAGCCTCCCAACAAAATTTGCAGCCTATACTGCTTGGGTTTGATCCCCATCCGGGGCTTTACTTTCGGCCTGAGAAAGGTTTGCACTACTTAACCTCAATCGAAGAACGAGAAACACTGATCCACGAGTTGGGACTCGAATATATTGTGCTGCCTTTCAATGAAACACTAGCCCAAATGGAAGCAGGAACTTTTGTTCGAGAAATTCTCTGGCAGCAGCTTAAAGCAGAGGGCATTCTTCTGGGCCATGACCATCGCTTTGGCAAAGGCGCAAAAGGCGATGGCAAACTGTTAGAAGAACTTTTTTCTAACGAGAAAAAAACCGTTTTGTTTGTCGATGCATATACGGACTCTGGGCATCCGGTCAGTTCTTCTCGAATTCGAGACTTACTGAAAAATGGTTCTTTGGAGGAAGCCAATCGTCTTCTTGCCAAACCATTTGCCTTAGAGGGAAGAGTTGTTCAAGGCGAACAGAGAGGCAGGCTTTTGGGTTTTCCCACGGCCAACTTGGAATTGCATGAAAAATTAAAGCTTATCCCGAAATGGGGAGTCTACGGCTGTCGTGTTTACCTTGACTTGGAAGGCAGCAACGAAAAAAAATATTGGTCTGCAATTGCGAATATTGGGATGCGACCTACCTTTTCTGGTGAAAAAATCAGTATTGAAGCCCATCTGCTAGACTTTTCGGGGCAGCTCTATAGCAAAAATCTACGTCTAGAACTACTATTTCGCCTTCGAGACGAAAAGTGGTTCGCATCGCAGTCGGAATTGATCGCTCAGATTAATCTCGATATTGCAGCTTGCCGCGAACAATTGAAGGTCCGCACGTAGCGGTATCACAGTCAGCAAGAGGTTTCATTTTTCTATGGCGACGATAACTACAGAAGTAGTCACCAAATTAGTGACTGAACATGGAAACAACGAAAAAGACACGGGAAATCCTCGTGTACAAATTGCGATTCTTAGCCATCGCATCAGCGAAATCACCGAGCATCTGAAAGTGCATCGTAAAGATGTACACTCTCGTCGTGGTCTAACCACTCTGGTGGCTCAGCGACGTCGCTTATTGAATTACTTGCAACGTGAAAACCTGGCAGACTACCGCGAACTCGTCAAAAAACTCAATCTGCGCCGTTGAACCTACAGCGCTGTATCACTACGCCCCTACCCGCCCGGGAAATTGGGGCTTCCGTTCAAGAACCCAATGATATGGATCAGATGCGCTTAGAAAAGGCTCATCGTAAAACGGAATAACAAGAAAGAAATGAATCATGGCAGCTCAAAGCGTAAAAATCGAATTAGGTGAAGGAAAAACAATCACCATCGAGTCCGGCAAATTGGCCAAACAGGCAGCCGGATCCTGTGTCGCCCAAATTGGTGATACAATGGTACTTTCAACCGTTGTCAGCGGAGGCGAAAGTGCTTTCGACTTCTTTCCTCTTACGGTTGATTACCGGGAGAAGTATTACGCAGCCGGAAAAATTCCTGGCGGCTATATCAAACGCGAAGCCAGACCCAGCGATCGTGAGATATTAACCTCGCGCATTATCGATCGCCCCTTACGCCCCATGTTCCCAGAAGGTTTTTCTAAAGAAGTACAAATTGCGGTGAACGTTCTCTCTGCTGATGATACTTACGATGCAGAGAGTATCTCCGTTATCGCATCATCTGTCGCACTGGGTTTATCAAAAATTCCATTTGAAGAGCAAGTTGCAGCGGTTAAAGTCGTGGGCCACAATGGCAAATTCACTGTGTTACCGACCTTTGAAGAAGCTGAAACTGCCGATATCGAATTGATTGTGGCAGGAAGCGTTGGCTCTGTTAACATGGTCGAAGGTTCTGCCTGGGAGGTCTCTGAAGACACCATGGTGCAGGCCATTATGGCCGGACATGATGCCATCAAGAAAATTATTGCGGCCCAAAATGAACTCATCGCAAAATTTGATGTAGTCAAAGACTCCTTTACCCCTAAATCAGTCAATCATGAACTGATTAAAAAAATTGAAGCTGTCATCTTAAGCAAATTGCGCAGCAGCCTACGCGAGCCAAAGAACAAGGCAGCCTTCTACCCTGCCATGTCTGCACTGAAAAAAGAGGTGATTGAAGCCTTGGCTCCGCAAACGCCAGAAGAAGAAAAGGAAATGGCTGCCTGTTTCGCGATCTTAGAAGAACGCGAAATGCGCGAAATGATTTTAACCGACAAGATTCGCATTGATGGCCGCGCAACTGACAAAGTGCGCGAAATTGAAATTTCACACGGGTATTTGCCCCGTGCGCATGGTTCGGCCATTTTCCAGCGCGGTGAAACCCAGGCGCTGGTCGTGTGCACACTGGGAACCCGCAGCGATGAACAGCGCATTGACTCTCTGCAAGGTGAAACATTCAAGAACTATATGTTACACTACAACTTTCCCGGCTTTAGCGTAGGTGAAATACAAAAGCGCCAGGGAACAGGTCGACGCGAAATCGGGCATGGTAATCTGGCAGAACGTTCATTGCTTCCCGTATTACCCACTGCCGAAACCTTTCCCTATACCATTCGCATCGTATCAGATATTTTAGAATCGCATGGTTCATCTTCCATGGCCTCTGTCTGTGGTGGGACCCTTTGTCTAATGGATGCAGGTGTAAAGATCAAGGCTCCTGTAGCGGGCATCGCGATGGGATTAATCTCTGAAAAAGACCGCGTAGAAATTCTTTCTGACATCAATGGTACAGAAGATCACTTGGGTGATATGGATTTCAAAATCTGTGGTACAGCGAAAGGCATCACCGCTTTTCAAATGGATATCAAAATGCGCGGTATTACTCCGGAATTTATGCTTCGCGCCTTGAAACAGGCCAGTGACGGTCGTTTGCATATTCTTGAGAAAATGAAAGAAGCGCTTCCAGAGTCTAAAGAACTTTCTGTCTGGGCACCAGCGATTATTCAAAAGAAAATTCCTGCTGATAGAATTAAAGAAATCATTGGCCCGGGAGGAAAAGTCATCCGCGGAATTCAGGAGAATTCCGGTGCTGAGCTCAATATTGATGACAAGGGGAATCTGACCATCTCTGCTCCCCATCGGGGCAATTGTCTAATGGCCCTTAAAATGGTCAACGAGCTCTTTGCTGAAGCTGAAGTTGGAAAGGTCTACAAAGGAAAAGTGAAATCAATCACGAGCTTTGGAGCCTTCGTCGAAATACTCCCCGGTAAAGAAGGCTTGGTCCACATTTCAGAACTGTCACTCGAAAGGGTTCCCACTGTTGAGAGCGTAGTTTCCCTCGGCGATGAAATTGAAGTCAAGTGTATCGGTGTAGACCCTCAGGGCAAAATCAAGTTGAGCAAAAAAGCTCTACTCACCCATCAGATGGCTACTAATTAAGTAGTTCGCTCAAGTATAGAGAGTGGGCTTGCAGCTAAGGGCCTACAAGTCGATATTTAAAAAGCAGGGTATCAAGCCCTGCTTTTTTTTTGAAAGAACCTTATTCAAAATCCCTCAGCCCAACCCTTCAGGTAAACCATATGCTTGAGAATACTCGTGTTACAAAGCTTCCCAATGGAATCGTCGTTGCGACTCAAGAAGTGCATGGGCTGCGTTCTGCCAGCGTGGGAATTTATCTCGATATTGGCTCTCGCGAAGAAAGGCTTAATAAAAATGGCCTGGCTCATTTCTTTGAGCACATGGTTTTTAAAGGCACACATAAATATTCTGCCTTGGAATTGGTTCGATGCCTAGAGGCAACCGGCGGCCAAATTAATGCCTTTACGACCAAGGAACAGACCTGTTTTTACGCCAAAGTCATTGATCGAGAAGCATCTAAAGCACTGGATATTCTGTTGGAGATGACGCTTCAGGCCAAGCTTGACAAAGAAGAGATTGAGAAAGAACGCGAAGTCATTTTAGAAGAGATTCGTGGAACATTAGATAATCCCGACGATTACATCTACGACCTTTTCTATTCCGCCATCTTTAAGGGAAAGAGTCTCGGTGCTCCCATTGCAGGTACAGTGAGTACCATGCGCAAAATGGGGCAAAAGGCTTTACTGGAACACCAAAACGCTGTGCGTAACGAAGTACCCTTTTTTGTATTAGCTGTTGGAAAAATCAAGCACTCAGAAGTGGTAAAGCTTGTTAACAAACAAATTAGTTCTAGCGGATTGAAACAGAAACGAAAGCGTCTTTTACCCAATCGACCTAGTGCTTTTCCAAAGCCTGCCAGTGTTGTAATGAAAAGAGAAATACAACAGGCCACAGCACTTATCGGGTGTCCTGGTTATTCGATGAATGACCCCAAGCGCCTACCCCTGATTCTTCTAAACTGTGTCTTTGGCGAAGGAATGAGTTCCCGATTATTCCAAAAAGTACGCGAAGAGAAGGGATTGGTATACAGTATATATTCGAGTCCCGAGTTTTTTACCAACAGTGGTGTATTTACCATTTCATTTGGTACAGAGGCCAAAAACCTAAGGGATTGCATAAAAACAATTTCAGAAGTGATCCGGGAAATCAAACAAAAAGGTTTCACTTCGGATGAACTCAATTTTGCCAAAAACAGTATCGAAGGCAATATATTGATGGGATTAGAGTCTACTCAAACTCGTATGGCCTATATGTCCCGACAAATCATGTACGGAAAAGCGCATGAAAATCTAGAGCACTTTTTACATCAGATTCAAAAGGTTAGCCTGAAACAGATGAATGCTCTAATACCTTCCTTGTTTAACTCTTCTCGTTGGGCTTCAGCCTCTATCGTGCCCAAAGGAAGCCAAGGCATTCAAGCAAAGTGGCTTGAATTTTAAATTGTATTCTTCTTAAGTGTTATACTTAATCAGTAAGATAACGTAGCTCAATGATTCGGTCGGGACGGCTAACTGCTTTGCTAAAGTTATTCAGCGGTGATTCCAAAATTTTTCTTCCCATCAGGTCAAAGCTGCGAAAGCCCAAGTGACCTTTTTGAATTAGCGATTGAATTCCATCCTTAGGCCAGGCCTGAGAACCCCGGAAGCGCTTTACATAGACTCCCCCGCCCACGGTTCCACCTTTTTCTTGGTCTTCTGCTTGAAGGCTTTCTTCAACAGCCAAATAAGTCACTTCGTCTATATCATTTTTTGCCCACTTTGCTAGAACTGTTTCACTGGGCTCCCATACTTGATGAGCATTTGACCACATCCAAAGGGATGAACCAGCGCTTTGCGGTAAATTCAGCTGATTATTTTGGACGGGAAATACTTGAAAGGTTTGTTTAAAGCGCCGAGTTCCATACGAACCCTCAAAGGGCAGTGATTGGCTTTCCAATAATGAACCGGAAATTTTGCTCTCACTCAATGTTACAGTAAGTGAAACGGAACGTCGGGCATCGGTATTGGTAACCATCAAATAAGGGCTAAGAGTTGGGTCCGGCGAAAAATAGCTCAGAGCTAAGTCTGAGTTCTGGGGATTCTCAACCAAGCTCAGAACAGAAAGGCTCTTTCTGTCACTGTCACTTTGTGCCAGGCTAGTTGCTAGAGCGGTGCTTGTAGGACTTTGGATAACGAGAAAAGATATTTGGCTTCCTTTGGGAAACTGTGCTTTTAATTCCGCCATAACTTTTTCTGTTGGCGTAGACGCAAGCGGCAGAACTACAAAGGCTAATGGAGCAAGGTTGATTTTTTTAGGCTCAGCTATCGCTAAAGTATCACCTAATGCTAGGGAGGGGAAAAAACGGGCATCTTCAAACGAGGTAAATTTTTCGTTGAAGCGGGCACCAGAGAAAAACTGGGCAAGTGCAAAACGCGTAAAGATTTCAGAAATAGAACTATTATGTCGACGCAAGAGATTCGGAAACAGATCGTTTATATCACTTCTTTTCAGTGCCAGATCAGTCCAGGATTCCTTGATAATAGAATCTCCAAACCAATGACTGAGGTGTTCACCCCAGATTCCCTCTGCATAGTGATGCAAGGCTAAATCGGATTCATTTCCACCCGCCACATACAAAAGACCGGCTTCGGGGTGATGCAGTGCATGGCGTAAATACTGCATGTAATCATTATTTTCTGGATAGGCTCGATTTTCAATCCAAACGGCAGAGGCCTCAGTCCAAAAGCCTTGTATTGAAGCAGTCATAGAGAACTGGACGGCGTGAAAGAGCTCGTGTACCGTGGTGACTTCTAAGGCAGCCTGCCAACTTTCAGCATTGTCGGCATAATTGATCAAAGAACGGCCGTCGGGAGCTAGGGTGATAAAATCGTAGTAGCGTCCCTTCACGTATTTCTTAAAATCGTTTTCGACCACCATGTAACTGCGGCCCTTCTTGCATTGGATTGTCAGTCCATAGGCTCCTGAAAAATCATCCATCACCGCTCCGGGTTCTCGCAACTCAACCCTGTAGCGGTTCGCCCTTCCATCTCCGCAAGATTTTGGCGCAGGATAGGCCAATGTATCCATCAATAAAGACCAGGCATGTTCGAGTGTGGCCGAAGCCAGTAGGACAAAGTCTGGAGTCTTTCCATCCAAACTTCGTGATTGAGGAACGGCTTCATAGCTTTCGTTTACATAGAAGATTTCGAAATGTCCTTCTGGGCTGAGATAGCTTTGAAAAGGAACCGATGGAGCTGCGCTGCTTTTACGAAGGGCTGCCGAGTTTTTCGTATCGGTCAAATCGATCACGCCGCAGGGCACATTAGCGAAGGCAGAAATATTGAAGACAATAAAATACAGTATGAAAAAAAAGAGCCGGCGATGTCTAAAATCCATGTTTCGATTATCAAGTGCGGTTCTCCGCCGGGTCAAAGGACTTTGTCTTTAGAAACTTGTGGGCTGTTGGTTTTTTGATAGACTTTTGCAGGATTGTGGGCATTAACGCCCACATAGGATGTCACTAGATGAAAGCTGAGCCTCAATTCACTACGTTTAACCCATGTCTCAAACTATTTCTGCCCCCGCAATCGATTCCAAGTCAAGCCCGCAATCAAACACCAACCCAGCATTAAAGCTGAACATTCCCTGGATGTCGGGTTCGGATATCCGTCGATCTTTTCTCGATTTTTTTAAGAATAAAGACCATGTTATTGTTCCCTCCGCACCAGTGGTGCCCAATGATGACCCCACGCTTTTGTTTACCAATGCGGGAATGAACCAGTTTAAATCCTGCTTCTTGGGAGACAATCGGCTGGGCTACAAACGCGCTGCGGATTCTCAAAAGTGTATCCGCGTATCGGGCAAGCACAACGATCTCGATGAAGTGGGTCGTGATACATACCACCATACCCTCTTTGAAATGCTGGGCAACTGGTCTTTCGGGGACTATTACAAAACCGAAGCCATCACCTGGGCCTGGGAACTGTTAACCAAAGTGTGGAAGCTTCCCGAGGATCGTCTCTTCGTGACTGTTTACAAAGATGATGAAGAGGCTGCGCAGATTTGGGAGAAGAACATCGGTATTCCCAAAGAACGGATTTTGCCTTTTGGAGATAAACAGAACTTCTGGGAAATGGGAGAAGTCGGCCCCTGTGGTCCCTGTTCCGAAATTCATTTCGATATGGGTGACCCCGCCACACAAGCACAAACTTTTGCCCACCCCGTTAAAGGTGTCAATGGTGAGAATGCACG
>JBBQAD010000305.1:0-5035 GCA_038315885.1 Fibrobacteria bacterium
ACAAATTCACTCAATCCAGAACTCATCAGCCAATTAGCTGGTTTTTTGTGTATCGATCCAGAGGGAAACTTATGTATCTGTTCTCCCATTCAAATCAATACTGACAGAACTTTGGAACATTTTTGTTCAGTGCCAGTTGGGGCGGGTCGTTCGCAATTACTGGCTTTTTATATTTCATCATTGGAAGAACGAAAACTTGAAGCGAAGTTCGAAGATGAGTCTGAAGAAGGCCGAAAAAAAATTCTGGAAAACATGCGCTTTGAAAAGATTCTGCTTCGGCAAGGGCGCTCAGCCCGTCCCGGAAAAAATAGTGAATTGATCTTTCATTTAAAAAATCCGACCAAACCTTCAGCCGATGCCAAAGAAGCGATTGATTATCGTTCACTTTCTAGATATCAAGAAATTAAATCAAATACCCTTATTGGAGAAAAAACTATTGCCATTCAGGGAGAAGCAGGTATCGACATTGAGGGGAAAGTCATTCCGGTAGCAGCAGTAACAGATACTGAGTTCAAAGTAAATGAAAACATCAATGCTGAAAACCAGGGTCAAAAAATTGAATTCCGATCCCGGATTGTGGGAGCCTTGCTGCTAACTGAGCATTCTGCTCTTTTAACTGAATTTCTGCGAATTAAAGGCGATGTCTGTTATGATACAGGAAATTTGGAATTTTCCCGTGATATACTCGTAGAGGGCAGCATCTTATCCGGTTTTTCTGTTCATTGCGGGGGAAATCTTATCGTAAAGGGCGGTCTCGAAGACGCTGTTGAAATAACTTGTAAAGGTAATGTGACAATCGAAGGCGGAATTTTCGGCGTTCGCACCAGAGTTCAAGTGCAGGGCAACCTAGAAGTGAAATTTGTTCAGGAGAGTTACATTCGAGTTGAGGGCGTCCTTAAAGTAAACACTTATCTATATCAAGCAAATGCTTTTGCCGGTAAACTGGTGGTAGTTGAAGGTAAAAGCACTAAAAATACCGGAAAAGGTGCAATCATCGGTGGTCACCTTTCATGCCTGGGTAATGTTTTGCTACACTCAGCCGGTTCCCATCAAACACGCACAGAGATTCATGTGGGTATTGATACCGAACTGATGGATAAGCTCAAGCAATTAGAGGAATCACTGCCAACTCTAACCAAACGAATTGTGTTACTAAAATCAGAAATTGATGCGAATTTAGGTCAAGGACATCAATTAGACCAATTGGACAAACTTCCCTCTGCTAAGAAGCTCTCTGTCTTAAAAATTCTGGATGACTTGAAAAAAAATCTGACTTTAAAAAACACTATTGAAGAAAAAATAAAGCAAGGCCGTGAAACAATGAAGAAAAAAGAGAACGACAAATTGGTGGTCTTAGTTGAACATCATGTTGTACCTGATGTTTATATCCGCATTCTCGATTGCAGCTCGACAGTTAAATTCCCGGAAGTAGGCAAACGCTATTTTTCGCGGGAAGGGTATGTTTTATCGAACAATTGCACACAAGGTGAATGGGCTGCCATTGTAGCAAAGGCCGAAAGCCCAAGCCCAAGTTAAGCCAATAACAGATCGAGGTACAAAGTCGCCGTCCATCCATAGTCGTGAAACACTTGGTTAAACGGGCTTTTTTCAGGGTCACAGCTACCCTTACGCAATAGTTTAGGAGGCTCGACTTCTTTTCTGTCGTCAAAGAATTCGAAAAAAGTTCCATGGCTTTTTACGTACTGTTCTATCTCCGATTTTATTTCACTATGTAGTTCTTTTGCAAGTGTATCAAAACCGTAACGTTTCAGCGCAGCTATTATCAACCAATTTATATTGATCCAAACCGGGCCTCGCCACATGTCTTTGGCGTAACTTTCTGGTTGATTAACTGCTATGGAAGCCACACGAAGAGCAGTACCAAAGGTCTGCGGATTTTTTAAATGGGCCACCAGCCTTTCAGCCATTTTCTGGCTAGGCGCTCCACAAATAAGCGGCAAGAATCCGGAGGAAGACATGACCGGACTTTGTTTACCTGTTTTGCAATTATAGTCTAGATAGAATCCCTGCTCTTCATTCCAAAGTCTCTCATTTATTTTATTGCATAAGCTTTGATGCTTTTCACTCCAGTATTGGGCTCGCTCGCTAAGACCTAAGGTTTTCGCAAACTTCGACAACAATTCACATTCCAGTGTTACAAAAGCATTGAAATCGGTGGCGTCCAATTCGACTGCTTCATCAAAGCGTGATGAATTATCCATGCCGCTTTCACCGCTTCGGCAAAGAGGATTACCTTCAATTTGCCATTCTAAGAGTCCGTAACCATCTGTATCGCGATTGTGTAAGTCCCACTCTATGTAAGCTTCCAGCTTGGGGAATATTTTTTCCAGCCAGGCCTTATCTGGCATCGACTCCAATATTTTTTCAACAGCTAGGCATAAAACTGGCGGTTGGGTATATTCAGAGGCTCTTCCGTCCACATTGCAGCGGATGCTGATAAAACCGTCGTCTCGTTGTCCATCGAAAACTGCCATTAGTATCTCACGAGCTAGGCTCGCGTCTAAATGGCGAATTCCAATAGCATGAAAAGCGGAGTCCCACAGCCACATTCCTCGATGAGGCCAGCGATCGGGGGTGGAATAGCGATGTTTAAATATTCCTTCGGGTGAATAAATCATTGTCTTTACTTGGGAGGCAGCTTTAAGAAAAGAAATTTCTTCGTCGCTGGTAAGACGTTTGGGGCTTTTTAATGATGTGATCCACTCTTCCCTGGCTTCTATAAGTGAATCAATATCGGCTGCCAGCCATTTATTATCATATTTATGAGCAGTGCCAATAAGCGTTCGATTGCCTTCTGTTACACATTGTAATTTTTCATCTTGTAGTGATACTTTACAGCTTCCCTCAATCAAAAAGTGATAGGCATCACAATAGACTCCACGAATTTGTTCGGAAGGATAGGAAAGTGAGAAATGATCGCCTGCAAGGATATCAACAGAATGATTTGATTCCTGAAACTCGATTCGGGCCAAGCCAGGGAGCTTAACTTCAAGCGCTATTCCTGAAAAAGCTGTGCGTAATGTGAGGCCATTTTCATAATCGGTGTTTCCATCAATTCCCGAAAATGCCAGCAGTTGCCCACCCGTCCAATGACCCAGTGCAAAATTTGTTTCACGCTGATTCGTCTCGCTCATCTGTCCTCCAAGTTGGAGAAAGCGTAGCAACTTTAACTAGGACAAGCTGGATAACTCTGTACTTTTATTACTTCTGACTTTAAACTTCATCAGGTCTCCAGGAACGGCTGGATTTAGTTTGACTGCGTTCAATTTTCCCTTTACGCCGTCCCGCTCTTGCTCCTTTGCTTATTTTAGTCTTTTTTCTCACCTTGGGTGCGATGCTGGCCTTCAGCAATAAATCCAAAAGTCGTTTTAAAGCCGCTTGTCGATTCATTTCTTGCGTGCGATGACTGCGAGCTTGAACGATTACATCATCACTTAAGGTTAATCGACTGCCAGCAAGTGCACGGAGACGTTGTAATACCGACTCGGGTAAACGCGATTTCTTTAAGCTAAAACGCAATTGAACGGCGGTGGCAACTTTGTTGACATTCTGTCCTCCAGGTCCAGAGGCACGAATAAACTCTTCGCTCAGAGACGCTTCGGGGATGGATAGATTTTCATTGATGGATATCATTATTAAACATTGACCGAAGTCGGCATAGCAACAGGGATGTGAGGTTCTTTCTTATTCATATTCTGCCAAAACCACAATTCTCTTATGAAAATAAATTGTTAAGTAGAGAAACGCGCCTATTTAGGTTTATTTAAAAATGTTCCAAAGCATTTTCAGATTCAATTCAGTTAATTTTTAGTCATCAAAAGGAGGCTCTGTGGCTACTGCACAACTTAAATGGGGCATCATCGGCACTGGATCAATTGCAAATACTTTTGCCAAGGCTTTAGCCGCTTCCTCCAGCGGACAATTACTTGCTGTAGCGAGTCGAAGTGAAAGCAAAGCGCAAGCTTTTGCACAAGAATATCAAGCACCACGCTACTACGGCCAGTATCAAGAATTACTGGCAGACCCTGAAGTAGAAGCAGTCTATATCTCGACACCCCATCCTAGCCACGTTGAATGGTGTATCGCTGCTGCCAAGGCGAAAAAGCATATTCTGTGCGAAAAACCGTTGGCAATGAATCATCCTGAAGCGATGGCAGCTATTGAAGCAGCACGGAGAAATTCAGTTTTCTTTATGGAAGCTTTCATGTATCGCTGTCATCCCCAAACCAAAAAGATTGTAGACCTCATTCGTTCAGGCTTTATAGGTCAAGTGAAACTGATACAGGCCACTTTCAGTTTTCGTTTTGATGGCGATCTGTCACACCGACTGGTAAATCCTGCCTTGGGAGGCGGTGGAATACTTGATGTGGGATGCTATCCGGTATCTTTCTGTCGCTTGATTGCGGGTGCGGCTACGGAGCAAAATTTTCAAAATCCCAGTGAAGTTCAGGGCTTTGCCGTCATCGGTGAAAAGACAAAGGTTGATGAAATAGCCGTAGCAAATTTGAAATTTCCTTCGGGAATCTTAGCGAATATATCAGCTGGAGTGGCAGCCCACCAAGAAAATGTGTGCCGCATCTATGGTACTGAAGGCTGGTTAGAGATACCCATGCCTTGGCAGCCAACCCAAAGTGCTGGAACCTGGAGAATTTTGCATAAACAGTCAGGAAAAAAAGAACTGGTTGAGATTACTGGTGAAAGCGATCGCAGTTTGTATACATACGAAGCAGATATGGTTGCAGAAGCGGTCAGTAGAAATCTTTTTGAAAGCGAAGCCATGTCCTGGCAAGACTCCTTAGGGAATGCCTTGACCCTCGATCGATGGCGCGAAAGCGTAAATCTTCGCTATCCAGCAGATGAAATCTCCCGATGGAGCGTAACAGTATCAGGTTTACCACTGCGAAAACCGACACAGGCGATTATTCCCCATACAAAGCTAACCGGTCTAGAAAAGCCGATTTCACGTTTAGTGATGGGAGTTGACAATCAACCCAGCTTAGCCCACGCCGCCGTT
>JBBQAD010000435.1:0-3372 GCA_038315885.1 Fibrobacteria bacterium
TTCTTTTTTCTTTCCCAAAGATGAAAATCCCCAGGAAAGTCGTATGACGCTATTTTCTGGCTTTGACTGCCTTCGTGCTGCGGGTCTTACGCTTGGCACCCACCACCGAAGTGTATTTCTGGCTAAATTTTTCTACTCGACCCGCTGTATCAACCATTTTTTGCTTACCTGTAAAAAAGGGATGACAATTGGAACAAATTTCCAAAGCATGGCCCCCTACAGTCGAACGGATTGATATCACATTTCCACAGCTACAGTTAAAAGACTGTAACTCGTACTTGGGATGCATTCCCTCTTTCATCGCATTACTCCAAACGCCAGGGCAAAATTAGCCCTAAAAAGCCACCGTAATTTAGCTCGACTACGCATTGTAGTCAAGGATCGAGGTTTGTGTTCTCTAATTGACCTAAACTAGTCTGCTACGTCATTTTTTACCGAACCAGAGACGGGTTGTCGGAAGGCGAATTCGAATTAAAATAAGAGGAAAGAGAAGTTTCTTATGCCTGAAGATTGACGAATTTAAAGAAAATAAGGCTGAAAACCTTTATGTGTATCAATTAAAATGCGAATTTAACGGACGAATTCGTCTTCCCACTGATCGAAGGATTGGCCTTTTTTACCGGCGGCATGAGCTCTTGCAAAAAGTCTCCGGTAATTTTGATAATAGCCCAATTCCACCATATCTTGAAACTGGCAGTGTTCGCACAGCAGCCCATCGTCGGCTGGTGGGCCATGATTACAGCGTAAACAAAGAATGGATTCTGTAATTTCCATATTCAGCCCTTTTATCTGTTTCAGCCTTTAGTCTATAGCATCCGAGAGGTAATTTAAAATTTATACTGAACATTTGGGCAGTGTATTTTAGGATGAGTCGGATGAAACTTTGGAATATTGAGAATAGCATCAGCTGTATTCATTGAATTTCAAGCTGAGTAAGTATTTGGCTTAGATGCCAATCATCTGCCAATTTTTGGAATTGTGATTCGGATGTACCATGAGGAACACAAGCCTCCTCATTTTCATGTAGAATATTAGGGTAATAAGGCAATTTTTGATTTTAATGGGGAAATCCTAAGGGGAGACATTAAAAGCCGGACAGCCAACAAACTTGTTCGAGAATGGCTTAAGTTACATGTGAATGAACTAAGAGAAAACTGGGCAAATATTGAAGATGGAAAGACAATTCAGGCAATTGAACCATTGGATTGATGATGTGGAATTTTAATGAAATTATAGAACTTAAGAATTCTGGTTCATCCTCTTTTTATATCAAGTTTGATAATGGAAAAGCAGGCACAGTCGACTTAGCCTATTTAATACATCGAGGGCCAGTTTTTGAAGCCTTAAAAGATCCTGAGTTTTTTAGGCAAACGGCAATAGTAGATGGCACAATTGCCTGGCAAAATGGAGTGGATATATCACCCGCAACACTTTATGACCAGATATAAACTTTTGTATACAAATTTTTAAGTTTTGAATAGGCTATCTTTTCCCTTGGCATTGATGACGATGCAGAAGCAGTGGAAAAGGACAGCATGACTCAGGATACCGCACTTGTAATTGGTGGACGCACCTTTAAATCGCGATTGATTGTCGGAACCGGTAAGTACAGCACTTTTCAAATTATGAAGGAAGCCTTGGAAATTTCGGGAACTGATATGGTTACAGTGGCCCTTGGAAGAGTGAAACTCGATGGACCCGATGAAGAAAACATATTGAACTTTATCGATCCTAAAAAGTATGCCATTTTGCCCAATACAGCGGGTGCCTTTAATGTTCAAGATGCCTTAAGAATTTCCCGGCTTGCCCGGGCCCAGGGTTTTGAATTTGTAAAACTAGAAGTGTTAAACGATGCGAAAACATTGCTGCCTGACCCTCTAGGAACTTTTGAGGCAGCCAAAAAATTGGTTGAAGAAGAATTTAAAGTAATGGTCTATACCACGGACGATCCGGTGATGGCAAAAAAATTAGAAGACCTGGGTGTGGCGGCAGTGATGCCAGCGGGCTCGCCGATTGGCAGCGGCCAGGGAATCTTGAATGTGAATAACATTCAAATCATTATGGAATCGTTAACATGCCCGGTTATTATCGATGCCGGCATGGGAACCGCCAGCGATTTAGCCAAGGCTATGGAACTGGGTGTGGGCGGACTTTTGGTCAATACCGGAATTGCCGGAGCGAAAGATCCCATTGCAATGGCACAGTCATTTAAACTGGCCTGTGAAGCGGGACGATTGTCATTTTTGGCAGGTCGAATTCCTAAAAAATTATATGCGACCGCATCGAGTCCGTTAGAAGGTTTTAGGGGATAGTTACAGAGCTTTGTAATACTTAAGATGAAACTCACTCTACCGAGTCTCTACTATGTTACCGATCATGATTTAACAGCGGGGCGAAGCCAATTTGAAATTTTGGACGCTGCCCTTCGGGGCGGCTTGCGTCTCGTACAATGGCGTGATAAAAAATTAGATGATGATGCCTTCATTGAAACAGGTCGAGAACTTTGTAAACTCAGTAAAAAATTTGGCGCCATTTTTTTGGTCGATGATCGCGTGGAGGCCTGTCTACAAATTGGTGCAGACGGTGTGCATTTGGGACAAGACGATATGCATCCTGAAAAGGCAAGAACAATTTTAGGATCGAATGCCATAATTGGGCTAAGCACACATAATGTAGAAGAGATGGAGGCAGCGCAAAGTCTGCCGATTGATTACATCAATATTGGCCCAATGTATCCAACAAAAACCAAGAATACTCACCGCTATCCTCCTTTGGGAAGTGAAACAGTTGTTAATTTGGCGAAGCAGAGCCGTATTCCTGTAACAACTATGGGTGGAATAAAGAAGCATCATCTAAAGACCCTATTTTCGGCTGGAATACAGACGGTGGCGATGGTTAGCGAAATTAGCTTGGCAGAAAATGTAGAACAAAAAGTAAAGGAATTATTAAGAGAGATTGAAAGTCCATAGAAGCAAATGATTCCATTAAAGATTAAGTTTTAATATTATAAACTGTCGCTTTACTGAAAGTAATATCAGCTTGGTATGTACTGAGATTTGCCTACTTGGAATCGTTTATAACAGAGAGACAAAAGAGGGAAAAAAATGTTGATTACAAAGTTTTTAAGAATCATTTATCTCGTTGGCTTTTTTTCTTTGTCAGCTTGCCTTTTCAATTCTGATACAAAGAAGGTAGAACAAAACAAGAATCCAACTGGGGTTGTTCTAACCAAGAAGGGTAGTATTAAAATTCAACCTTCATTTGTTCCGGAGAAACCTAAGGCGGGAAAAAACACAATACAGCTTCTGATTCTTGGTACAGATACTTCCATCACAATTGATTCTTCGCTCTCTGTCATTCTTCGACCATGGA
>JBBQAD010000475.1:0-2791 GCA_038315885.1 Fibrobacteria bacterium
TATGCAACAGCCTTGCAGAATTGGAATAAGGGTCAATTTAAAATCAATTTAGGACAATCCGCTGAAAAACTCAATCAAAAATTAAAACAGGCAGGTGTTACCCTCTCAGGTACAATGGTTTCGGGTGATTTTGCCAACAAATCTTTTCCCGATTTTATCGGCCCTGATATGTGCACAAGGCCGATTGATCCCAAAGATATTAGTCTGGAAATGGATTTTCATTCCCTGGTTCGCAACAATATCACTCGGGAATCCGTTCTGGAAAGATTAATAGAAAATCCTCGCGTCTTAAGCTCTACAGGCTTAGTTGCCTTTGTTGCCACTGTCTGCAAATCAATAAGCGTCTTATCAAAAATAGCCTCGCAACGCCATCTCTACTCTGGCCATGGCAATAGTGAAGTTCCCTTGGCCCTTCTGCAAAATCCAACGCGAATCCCGCTATCTCTGCTAAGGCCTTTTGTAAACACTCGCTATATCGCTTTGCTCGATTTAAGATCCCTAGCGAAACGCCGCATTGGCATTCGGAACGAAGTATTGGCAGAACTGGACGAATATCTCAAAACGAGGGAATGAGATTCTTGGATTCTTTTCTCAGAGGTCAAATGAAATTTAATCAGAAATATTTAGTCAGGAATCTCGAAATTTTGCAACAAATGTATCTGATTTGACCGCATTTACGTAATTTGCTCGCTCAAAAGCTTCGGGTTTTTCACAGTTTCTATGGCTCATACATCCCTTCATCTGTGCGACTGATTCATACTCATGTTCTTCGAGCCATGTGGACATCAAGGCAAGCATCTCTTTTGGCCAAGCCAGTCCTCGTTTGTATAACACCGAACATAACATGGCTACATCCGCCCCAGCCATTATCATTTTTAGTGCATCATGGGCGTAATGAATACCCCCTGTTCCTGCCAGACTCATTCCCGTGCGTTTGAAGAGAATGGCAATCCAACGCAAGGGCAGGCGCATTGCCATAGGAGTGCTTAATATTACACTGGGAACAACTTCGAGATTTTCTAGATCAATATCAGGTTGATAAAAGCGATTAAATAGAACCAGTCCGTCAGCCCCCGCACATTCTATTTTACTGGCCATATTAGCTATCGAACTGAAGAATGGACCAATTTTTACCGAGATTGGGATGCTAACCTGGGACTTCACAGTCTTGATTATTTCGAGATATTGGTTTTCCACTGTTTCACCGCTACAGTCCAGGGATGTCGGTAAAAAATAAATATTTAACTCAATTGCATCAGCCCCGGCCTTTTCCATTAACTGGGCATATTCAACCCATGATCCCGGTGAATGCGCGTTTAGACTGGCAATCACAGGAATGTGAAGCGCCTTTTTAGCACTAGAGATATGATCCAGATATTCATCGGGTCCTAAGTGAAACTCTTGCGGATTCGGGAAAAAAGACTGCGCTTCAGAAAAACTGTCGACTCCATGCAGCAAATGACTGTTTAACTCCATGCTCTCTTTGTTTAACTGCTCTTCAAAAAGGGAATATAACACTACCGCGGCAAGTCCTGAATCTTCCATGCGGCGAAGGTTATCCAGACTTTGCGACAAAGGCGAAGCGGATGCAACCAAGGGGTTTTTTAGGGGAATTCCCAGATAGGAACTAATGAGATTCATTGTGTTTCTCCTGTATCCTGTATATTCACTTTGGCCGCTTCATTTAATTCTGGGACAGCATTTTGGGCCTCCTTCACGTGAAGCATTTGTTCATAGGATTTCCAGCGCTTTAGTGCATCATCTTCTGCCAACTTAAAGAGCTTTTCGGCACTTTCCGGATGCGACTTTGTTAACATATGAAACCGGTTTTGTTTGGCATAAAACTGGCGCAAGGGCATGGAAGGCTTTTGACAATCCAAGCTGAATGGGTTTTTTCCTATTTCAACGAGATTTGGATTATGCCGAAACAACATCCAATGTCCTGATTGAACCGCATCCTTCTGTTCTCGCATGGCAGTCTGCATATGGGTACCATGGGCGATACAGTGGCTATAGGCAATAATCAGAGACGGCCCATCATGCGCTTCTGCTTCAATAAAGGCCTTCAGGGTATGTTCATCCTTGGCACCCATGGCTACCTGGGCAACATAAACATTACCGTAACTCATAGCGATTTTCGCCAAATCTTTTTTGCCCTGAGCTTTTCCTGCTATAGCGAATTTTGCCACCGCAGCACGGGGCGTCGCCTTAGAAGCTTGACCACCCGTATTGGAATACACTTCGGTATCCAGAACCAGTATGTTAACATTTTTCCCGGAGGCCAATACATGGTCGAGTCCTCCAAACCCGATGTCATAGGCCCAACCATCTCCACCGACAATCCAAACAGATTTTTTTACGAAAAATTCGAGTAACCCTAATAATCTTTTTGCTTGAGGTGAGGATACATTATTTAATTCAACTTTTAACTGGTCTACCCAATCTCTTTGCTCTTGAATTGAGGCTTCATCTTTCTGTGCATTGTCGATTAGTTTATTTGTTAGTTCAATGCTAATTGCAGGCTTGGTTTCCGAATTGATTGTATGTAACAGATTAAAAGCCATTTGAGTCTGTTGGTCAAGACTCAAGCGCATTCCCAAACCGAACTCTGCATTGTCTTCGAATAAAGAATTCGCCCAAGCAGGGCCCCTACCCTGTGAATTCTTGGTCCATGGGGTTGTCGGTAAATTGCCACCATAAATTGAAGAACAGCCAGTGGCATTGGCGATCAAGGCGCGATCTCCAAAGAGCTGTGATAACAGTTTGAGATAGGGTGTTTCACCACAGCCTG
>JBBQAD010000117.1:0-8642 GCA_038315885.1 Fibrobacteria bacterium
TCCCGACCATTGGATATCCCTCTGATATCGCCAATCTGAGCCGCCAACAGGCGCAGGAGCATTACAAGAATTACTACAAGCCCAATAACTGCATTTTGGTACTGGCGGGAGATTTTGATTCCAAAAAGGCTTTAGAACAAATCAAACGTTATTTCGCAGGGATTCCCAGAGGTTCTGAGTTTGAGGAGATTGTTACAGAAGAGCCAGAACAGGTTGGGCAAAAGCGCCTGCTGGTGCAAAAGGCTTCGGCTCCAGCCAGAATCGACATGTTATTTCATACGCCCGGAGTGATGCATCAAGATTTGTATGCATTAGATATTTTGGAAGGGGTTCTGTCGGGTAAATCGGGCCGCCTGTATACTCGCTTGGTCAAACAAGAAAAAATTGCCACCGGTGCCGATGCCAGCAATGATGTGGATAAATACACTTCGACCTTTGGAATCAATGTGAGTTTGGGTGCAGAGCCGAAACCGGAAAAGGTCGAAAAATTGGTGTGGAATGTGATTGATTCTCTCAAGACGGGCTTGATATCTTCAAGGGAATTGCAACGGGTCAAAAATCAGGTTTTGGCCAACAGCATGCGCAGTCTAAAAGATTTGGAACATTTGGCTACAGAATTGGCCTTCTGGGAAATGTATGGAGGTTGGAATTTAATCAATGAATTTCCAAAGCAAGTGCAGCAAGTCAAGGCAGAACAGGTTCGTGAGGTATGTCAACGCTATCTGCAAATGAAACTATCAACCGTTGGAGTTCTGGTTCCCGAAGAGAAAGTAGCACAGGAAAACGCTATGCCAGCAAACTTAGATAAAGCTAAACCCGGTTTTCCAGCAGCAAGCGGAAAGAAGAAATAATCATGAAAACTTTCCAAATTGGAATCATACCCTATTTGTTAACACTATTCTTATGTACAGCTTTAATTGCGGCGAAGGAAAAAAAATCACTACCAGTCCATTATAAAGATCTGCATTATTCTGAATTCAGCTATCAGGCACCCGATCCAAAAGCATACCGCGTAGAGTTACATCATGGAGCCGTTGCGTATTTGGTTTCAGATACGGCTCTTCCTCTAATTGAAATGAAATTTCTATTCCGCTCGAATAATTTCCCTCATTCAAAAGAAGACGTTGCGGCTCTGCAGATGTATTCAGTTTTATTGAAGTCGGGGGGAACAAGAAATCTAAGTCCTGACCAATTGGAGGACAGCTTGGAGTTTGTGGCGGCTTCGCTTAGTGCCTATTTGAACGATCACCAATCGGTCCTTTCCTTAGATGCCATCGATAAAGATATGCATTCATTGGCACCCCTTTTGGGTGACGTGGCCTTGAATCCCCGTTACGATGCTGCGGTTTTTCAAACGCAGAAAGAACGTCTCCTCGATGAAATCCATCATCGCTTTGATACGCCTAATGGAATCATGGGTCCATTGTATGAAAGAGTCATGATGGGCTCCCATCCTAGCAATTGGTTGACAACCGAATCAGACTTAAAAGCACTAAGTCTTAATCATGTTACAAGCTTTACAGGGCGGGGATTTGCTCTCGAAAAATTGGTCATCGCAGCATCGGGACGCTTTGATAAAAAAAAGATGCAGAATATTTTAAATGGATTGGTCGATCGCTTTGCCCGGCTAAAAGAAGAAAAAGAAAAAAAAGCATTGCCTTTCCGTGGCGCTTCAACACCAGGTGTTTACATCGTCGATAAAGACTTAGCTCAGGCTACCATCAAAATCGGTCTGCCTGGTGTACAGAGGCCCAACAAGGATTATTACCCCTTAACTGTTGCCAGCTACATCTTTGGGGGAGGGGGATTCGCATCGCGATTGATGACCAAGGTTCGCTCTGATGAGGGCTTGGCCTACGGCGTCAATAGTTATGTAGATAGTGATTACTATCGTAAGGGAACTTTGGGTGTAACTCTGCAGACCAAAACTTCGACAGCCGCCTATGCAGTCAAACTTTCTCTGGAAGAAATGAAAAGAATGGCGAAAGAGGGTGTTACAGATGCAGAGTTGGAGAGCGCCAAAGACGGCTTGATTCGCAGCCTACCTTCATTATTCGACGGTCCATTCAGTACAGCTTCCATTTTTGCGCAAAGCGAACTCTGGGGCCGAAATCTGGATCATTTCAAGAAATTCCCGGAAGAAATTGCCGCCATCACCAAAGAACAAGTGCAGCAGATATTTGCCAAATATTTTATAACTGACTCAGTACGTATCTGTGTAGTTGGTCCAAAAAATATTGTGCTTGCCGAAGACAAGACCAATTCAGCAAGTTTGCAGAAGTTTGGAAAAGTCTCTGAAATCACTTTAAAAGAACTAGAAACTAAGGAAAATCCATGAATCGGCGTGTTGTTATTACAGGATTAGGCACTGTTAATCCCCTGGGTTTGAGTCTCGATGAATATTGGCAAAATTTGGCTGCCGGAAAATCGGGTGTTACGCCTTTTTCGCGATTCGATAACAGTACAATGAGTGTTCGCTTTGCGGGTTCGGTGCGTGACTTTGATCACCTTCCTTATTTTCAAGATGCCAAGATGGCACGTCGAATGGATAGAACTATCATCCTTGGCCATGTCTCGGGTATGTTGGCCTACGAAGATGCGGGCTTAAAGGATCAGTTTAATCCGGAACTAACTGGTGTCACAATGGGCACTGGAATGGGTGGGGTAGGGGTCTTTGAAGCAGAGACCGAATTAAAAAAAGAACGCGGTCATAAGCGGGTATCTCCTTTTTTTGTTCCGATGGTGATTCCAAATACGGTGGCTGCCAGCATTGCAATTGAAAACAATTTCCAAGGCCCTAATTTTGTGACTGTAACAGCCTGCGCCAGTGCCAACCATGCCATGGGTGAAGCTTTCGAAATAATCAAACGAGGTGATGCAGATATCATGTTTACCGGTGGAGCCGAAGCTGCGTTGCGTGAAGTTGTGATCGCTGGTTTTGCAAATATGAAGGCGCTCTCGACTCGTAATGATGCTCCTGAAAAAGCGTCTCGACCATTTGACGCCGATCGCGATGGTTTTGTAATTGCAGAAGGAGCCGCTGTATTGGTATTGGAAGAATTGGAACATGCAAAGGCTCGAGGAGCACGTATCTATGCTGAGTTTGCGGGTTTCGGTCAGAGCTGTGATGCTTATCATATAACTGCTCCCCATCCAGACGGCTCAGGGGGCCTGCGCTCAATGCGCATGGCTTTAAAATCAGCCCGCTTAAATCCTGAAGATATTGGTTTGGTCAACGCCCATGGTACTTCTACTCCTTTGGGTGATGCGGGAGAAATCAAAGCCATCAAGGCATGCTTCGGAGAGCATGCAAAAATAATCTTGGTACACTCGACCAAGAGTATGGTGGGTCATTCACTAGGTGCAGCTGGAGCAGTGGAATTGGTGGCCGATATTCCGGCAATTACAACTGGGCTTATCCATCCCACCATCAATTACGAGACTAAAGACCCAGACTGTGACTTGAATTATGTACCCAATCAGGCCATTGAAAAGAAGGTGAATGCTATTCTTTCGAATTCATTTGGTTTTGGCGGGCACAATGCTACAGTTGTTATAAAACGCTTTGAGGGCTAAAATATGACTGTGCATACCAGTAACTGCAGAGTTTCTGTAAAATGGTGTGTTACATTTGTTTTTTGCCTAGTATTTTTTTCTGGTTATTCCTTTCCCTCGGGTGCGCCTCCCAGTACGGAGGCCAAAAGGAAAAACCCAGTAACAACAAGCAGCAAGCAGGCCGACCCTGCAACAGTTTCGCCTAAGTCACAAAATGTCAAGCAAACTAGTAGTAAGCCACAAATAAGCACAAAGAACAAAGAAGCGATTGAAAGGGAATTGGAGGCCCAACGTGAATTTTGCGGAATTGTAAATCAATGCGGGCTTGAAAAAAACAAGCAGGATTGTCCCGACTCCTTAGCTAAAGGCCTTAAAGAAGTGGTATACGACCGGGATCGATGCAAGGAGGCCAAAGTACTCTACTCCCGAGGAGTTACAAGTGGAAATCTGACCGGATTTCGGGTCTACCGTTTCTTAGGCCAACAGTATCGCATCAATTATCCCGTAGCGGATACTTTGCCAATATCAAACGAGCGCTTAACCTACTTATTAAATGATCTGCCCTTGGCGGCGAAACTATTAAGCCATTTACAAAAGGTGGAATATAAAGCTGCATATTTAGATGGTAACATCAAGAAGCAGTTCAAGGGCAGCAAGGGCAAAAATTTGCATGGTCAGGCCACCTCGATCTCAGGCTCAACCGAAGAACGTCATTTATACTATTTCGGTTTTGGGATCGCCGAGGTTCTCTGGTGGCGCCTTAAAGGCTATGCTTTGATGGATTTCACTTATGTACCTGTTTCCAGCAGCAAGGGAAAAACGTCCTATCGTATGGATATCCTAGTCTTTCCCGGTAACTCAGTGGTCAATGTGATTATGAACATGAATATGTTTAAAAAAATTGTCTACGGAAAAATCAAGGAAGTTTTAGAAGATATTTCCAATGCTTCCAGAAAATTGGCAGCTGAAGGCTTAAAGGATCCTAAGGATTTTAGCGCCCAGGAGAAAGCCAAGGTAAAAGAATTCTTAAAGCTTCCTTAAACATTTTATTTATGAATAATTGTATACATAACACTCAAACCTTTAAAATTTAGCATTACTCTATCCGAATTATGAACTTACCCGACCTCGATCAAATGTTATCTCGTATTACGCCGCACCGTCGCGAAGCCTTGGAGAGAATTGTATCTCAACGCACCCGGTATTTCACATTGGTGTTGGAGGATTTCAAGGATCCCCATAATATCAGTGCGGTGATGAGAAGTTGTGAAGTCTTTGGAATACAGGATGTTCATGTTGTGGAAGAGCGCAATGCCTACCAGGTAGGAAAAAGTGTGCTGAAGGGGAGTTACAAATGGCTGCACATACAGCGTTACAAACGCCGGCAGATGTGTTTGGAAACATTGCGAAAAAAGGGATACCGAATTGCAGTGGCCTCCACCAACACAGATAGAGAACTGGATGAACTAGAATTTAATGAACCGACAGCTATCTATCTTGGTTCAGAAAGTCTGGGAAATAGTCCTGAAACTTTAAGTGCAGCAGACCTGACTTTTAAAATCCGACAATACGGACTAACCGAAAGTCTTAACGTATCAGTTTGTGCAGGGGTAATTCTGGCAACCTTGACTGCATTTATGCGAAAAGCGGGGCGCGAGAAGTTTACCCTGAATTCAGAGGAAAAATCGCTACTCCTACGTGAACTGTGTGCTCGACATATTGAAGGTTTGGATAAATTTCCCTCGGTCCGCACCATAGACTAAGCGTCTCTGAGATTATCTAGAGCCTTTGTCTCTAAAGCATCTTTTTCATTTTTGCCCCATTCTTGTGCTATTTTTTAATTCTGAAACAATGAGCTACGCTATGACAGGATTTCCTGAGCTATGCTGCATTTATTGATTTAGGCAAGGATTGAGACGTGACCCGATACGAACCCAAAGAAATCGAACCCAAATGGCAAGAATTTTGGTTGAAAAACAAGACCTTTAAGGCAGAAGCGAAGCCTGGTACACCAAAGTTTTACTGTTTGGATATGTTTCCCTATCCCTCTGGAGCTGGCTTACATGTGGGTCATCCAGAAGGGTATACCGCCACTGATATCGTTTGTCGTTACAAGAGGATGCAGGGTTTCAATGTTCTTCACCCCATGGGTTGGGATGCCTTTGGGCTTCCAGCAGAACAACATGCTATTCAAACGGGAACGCATCCTAGAGATACAACGCGTACCAATATCAATACATTCAGGCGGCAAATTCGCGCTCTAGGTTTTTCATATGACTGGGATCGAGAAATCGATACAACCGATCCCAAGTATTTTCGTTGGACTCAGTGGATTTTTAAACAACTCTTTGAAAGCTGGTACGATAGCGAGTTACAAAGAGCCCGACCTATCTCTGAATTACCACTTCCAGCCGGTCTAGGCACAGATGAAAAAACAATCCGATCCTATCAGGCAAAGCATCGGCTAGCCTATCTTGATGAAGTACCCGTTTGGTGGTGCCAAGCTCTAGGAACAGTGCTCGCCAATGAAGAAGTGATTGATGGAAAATCAGAACGGGGTAATCACCCCTGCGAGCGACGGCCTTTGCGGCAATGGATGCTTAAGATTACGGCCTATGCGGAACGACTGTTACAGGATTTAGATAGCCTGGACTGGCCTGATTCTTTAAAAGCCATGCAGAGAAATTGGATTGGAAAATCGAGTGGAGCTGAGGTCAAATTTCAGGTCGAAGATTTGAATGAAAGCTTAGAAGTCTTCACCACCCGACCCGATACCCTTTTTGGTGCAACTTACATGGTGCTTGCGCCTGAGCATCCGCTGCTGAAAAAGGTTGGTGAGACATGCAAAGCATCTGTAACAGAGTACCAAAGCCAGGCAGCTTCCCGTTCTGAATTGGAACGAGGAATTGATAAAGACAAAACCGGAGTGTTTACCGGACTTTTTGCAGTTAATCCGGTAAATAATGTCCGAATCCCTATATGGACAGCCGATTATGTGATGATGAGTTACGGAACAGGTGCAATTATGGCTGTTCCTGCTCATGATGAGCGTGATTGGGCTTTTGCCACGAAATTTTCAATTCCCATTATTGAGGTCATATCAGGAGGCAGTGTTACAGAATCTGCTCATGGCGGTGATGGGCAATTGGTGAATTCCGGCTTTTTAAATGGTTTGACTGTTGATGTGGCCATGGAAAAAATGATTGCCTGGTTGCAAGAAAAGCACTTGGGCAAAGCCCGAATTCAATATAAAATACGCGACTGGCTTTTTTCCCGACAACGCTATTGGGGTGAACCCTTTCCGATAGTGCATGGGGCAGAAGGGTCGTTCAGCTTAGAAGACTCTGAATTGCCTGTTACACTGCCAGAAATGAACGACTACAAACCTACGGGAACCTTTGATCCACCTCTAGCAAAGAATAAACAGTGGATACAGTATAAGAATGCTGAAACACTCAAAGAGGGTATTCGTGAGTGTAATACAATGCCGCAATGGGCTGGGTCATCATGGTATTACTTGAGATATTTGGACGCTGACAATAATATGGCTCCCTGGGCAAAAGACTTAGAACGCTATTGGATGCCAGTTGATTTGTATATCGGCGGAGCTGAACATGCAGTATTACATCTTTTATATGCACGATTCTGGCATAAGGTTCTTTATGATTTAGGCCATGTTAGCGGTAAAGAACCCTTTCAAAAGCTGGTAAATCAGGGGCTTATTCTCGGTGAAGACGGCGAAAAAATGAGCAAGTCGCGTGGGAATGTAGTGAATCCCGATGATGTTATCGAACTATACGGCGCTGATGCCATGCGGCTTTATGAAATGTTTATGGGACCCTTAGAGCGAATGAAGCCTTGGCAGATGGCGGGGATAGAGGGACAGAAGCGATTTTTACAACGGGTCTGGCGTTTGGCGGCGGGAGAAGAAGGGCAGGGGCCAAGTGTGGCAAGTCAATCGCATCCTGATTTAGTGCGAGTGATGCATCAAAGCATCAAAAAGGTAAGCGAGGATATTGAAAATCTACGATTCAACACTGCTATTTCGCAGCTGATGGTTTTTTCCACAGAAATGGACAAGGCGGATAGTGTCTCGAAAGAGTGTTACGATGTGTTGGTCAGATTGCTGGCCCCCTTTGCTCCACATATCGCCGAAGAATTATGGCGCTACCTTGGCCATAAAGAAACAATCGCCTATGTACAGTGGCCGCAATATGACTCGAATTTGATACAAGAAACAAATGTTACAGTGGTTTTTCAAGTGAACGGAAAAGTTCGGGGTGAAAAACAGGTGGAAGTAGGGACATCCAAAGACATACTTGAGAAGTTGGCTAGAGAAGACCTGGGAGTACAAAAGCATCTGGGTGTCTTGAATATTATTAAGACCATTGTGGTACAGAACAAACTGGTCAACTTTGTAGCCAAATAAGATGTCAACAAAATCAACATCCTCTACAAAAATGCTGCTTGCTACGGGAAACTCGGGAAAGGTTCAAGAATTTCAGCAACTGTTACACGGCTTACCTTTCCGTTTATACCTACCCAGTGAAATGAATATTGCTTTTGATGTTGAAGAAACTGGTAATACATTTCATGAAAATGCCCTGCTTAAAGCCAAAGCTATCCAATCAGGGTTAACAGATACTTCTATTCCAATCCTGTCGGACGATAGTGGTTTGGAAGTATCGGCATTAGGCGGCAAGCCGGGAATTTATACCGCCCGTTATGCCGGAATCGGTGCAAGTTCAGCTCAAAACCGTGAAAAATTATTGCAGGCACTTAATGATGTTTCCAATCGCAGAGCTCGTTTTGTGTGTGTACTGTGTTACTTAAGGGAAGGAGAGCAGCAGTATTTCGAAGGAAGCTGTGAGGGGCAAATCGCAGAGACAGAATCTGGAGATGGTGGATTTGGATATGATTCGATTTTTATCCCAAATGGGCAGACCTTAACTTTTGCTCAATTGGATTCAGAGACAAAAGGAAGGCTGAGCCATCGTGGCCTCGCTGTGGCCAAGCTGGAAAAATTTTTAAACGCTTCGTTCCCATAGCCAGGGAGCCACTAGTTCGTTTAGCTTCTCGGATCCAAT